>NZ_JASCOS010000020.1:0-47812 GCF_029959705.1 Stenotrophomonas sp. PS02297
GTTGCCGGCCGCGCGCAGCCCCGACGGCAGCGCCAGCGCCACCTGGTCGGCGCGCCGGCCCGCGCAGCGGCCCGTGCCGCCGGCCCGCGCGCCGCCGTCGCTCCGCCTCCGGGCCGCGCCGCCCCTCATGTCCACGCGGCCCCCGGGGGGGGGGGCCCCCCACCCCCGGGCCCCCCCCCCCCCCCGGCCCGGGGGCCCCCCCCCCCCCCCCCCCCCCCCCCCCCCCCCCCCCCCCCCCCCGGGGGGGGGGCCCCCCGCGAAGCGGCAGCGCCCCTCCCGGCGGGAGGAGAGCTGCCGGCAGTGCGCTCAGCGGCGCTCGTCGGCGCTGGCGTCGCGCGCCGCGCGGAACGGCTCGTCGGCGCTCCAGTTCGGCCAGGCACGGGAGTTGGCCAGCTGCTCGCCCAGCGTGTAGACCACTTCCAGGTCGCGCGCGGCACCGGCGAAGGTCCAGTCCGGCTGCCATTCGTCGCCCTGCTGGTGATAGCGCTTGGCGGTGTAGTCGTCCGAGGCCTTCTTGCCGGCCGCCACGCCGCCGTCGATCCAGTCCTGGCCGGCCGAGTACGACAGCGCCGGCACCCCGCGCTTGGCGAACGGGAAATGATCGGAGCGGAAGAACAGGCCCGCTTCCGGCTTGGGGTCCGGCGTGTAGCGGATGTCCCAGCCCTTGGCCACGTCCTTCAACTGGTCCAGCAGCTCGAAACGCGCCGAACCATAGATGCCGAAATCGCGCGACGGGCCGAACGGCGCCATGCCGTCCATGTTGATCAGCGCCACGGTCTTGCCCAGCGGGTAAAGCGGATGGCTGGCGTAGTACTCCGAACCCAGCAGGCCCTTCTCCTCGGCGGTGACCGCCAGGAACACCACCGAACGCTGCGGGCGCGGCGCCTTGGCGAAGCCGCGGGCCAGTTCCAGCAGCGAGGCGGTGCCGCTGGCGTTGTCCAGCGCGCCGTTGAAGATGCGGTCGCCGCGCGCGTCCGGCTCGCCGACGCCGATGTGGTCCCAGTGCGCCGAGTAGAGCACGGTCTCGTCCGGATGGCTGCTGCCCTCCAGGCGTGCAATCACATTATGCGAGGTGATGACCTCGGTCTTGACCGCGTAGTCGGCCGAGAACGTCTCGCCCTTCAGTTCCACCGGGCGGAAGCCGCGCGACTGCGCCTGCTTCTTCAACGCCTCGAAGTCCAGCCCGGCACGCTTGAACAGGTCCACCGCCAGATCACGCTGGATCCAGCCTTCCAGCGGCGGATGCGCCGCGGCGGGGTTGTCGCGGACCACGTCGAACATGGTGTTGGTGTTGGAACCGGCCACCGTCGCCCAGCCGTAGGAGGCCGGCGCGGTCTCATGGACGATCAGCACGCCAGCGGCGCCCTGGCGCGCGCCTTCCTCGTACTTGTAGGTCCAGCGGCCGTAATAGGTCATACCCTTGCCGTCGAAATCGCCGACGCCGGTCTCGAAGTCCGGGTCGTTGATCAGCATCACAGCGATCTTGCCCTTCAGGTCCACGCCCTTGAAGTCGTCCCAGTCGCGCTCCGGCGCCTTGACGCCGTAGCCGACGAACACCAGCGGCGCGTCCTTGATCGCCACCGCGCTGTCGCCGTTCATGGCCGCGCGCACCGCGATCTCCTGGCCCTGGGTCAGCGCCTGCGGCTTGCCCTTGCTGGACAGCGACAGCTGCGGCTTGCCGACGATGTCACCCTTGAGCAGCGGTACCGCCTGGGTCCACAGGCGCTTGCCGTCCTGCAGGTCGCCGCCAGGCTGCAGTCCGGCGTCGGCGAACTGGCGGCTCAGGTAGGCGATGGTCTTCTCCTCGCCGGCGGTAGCCGGCGAACGGCCTTCGTAGGCGTCGGAGGCCAGTTCCTTCACGTCGGCGGAAATCCGCGCGCCATCGAATTTCGGTGGCGCGGCCATCAATGCGGTGGACACCGACATCGCCAGCAGGCTGATCACAATTCGCTTCACATCCATCTCCAAGGGTCGGACAACCGCTGGAGTGTAGCCAGCGTCGCGGCTGGACGGGCAGTGCCGGAGTGCACGGGCAGCGGCCCGCATCGGCAAAGTCGCCATTGCCGTCCGTGCTCCGGCTACATTTTCCCCGCGCGGGCCAACAGCGCGGCGCGCTCGCGGCCATTGCCGCTCAGGCCGGCGGCGCGCTCGAAGGCGGCGCGCGCTTCGCCGCGACGGCCCAGCTGCTCGAGCAGGTCGCCGCGCACCGCATGCAGCGGTGCGTAGCCGTCCAGCCGGCCGTCTTCCTGCAGGGCTTCCAGCAGCGGCCACGCGGCCTGCGCTCCCTGTGCGCGCGCCACCGCGACGGTGCGGTTCAGTTCGATCACCGGCGAGGGCATCACCGCCATCAGGCGCGCGTACAGCTGCGCGATGCGCGACCAGTCGGTCTGCGCGGCGCGGCGCGCCCGCGCGTGGCATTCGGCGATGGCCGCCTGCAGTACATAGGCATCGTCGTCGCCACCGAGGGCCAGCGCCTTCTCCAGCGCCACCTGGCCGCGGCCGATCTGCAGCCAGTCCCAGCGGCTGCGGTCCTGTTCCATGAGCAGCACCGCTCCACCATCGGCGCCGGTACGCGCATTCATCCGCGAGGCCTGCAGTTCCATCAATGCCAGCAGCCCAAGCACCGGCGCCGACACGGGCATCAGCCCGGCCAGCACCCTGCCCAGGCGCAGCGCCTCCTCGCACAGCGCCGGGCGCATCCAGTCCTCGCCATTACTGGCCGCATAGCCTTCGTTGAAGACCAGGTAGACCACCTCCAGCACCGAGCGCAGCCGCGGCGGCAGCGCCTGCCGTCGCGGCACCTCGAACGCCACGCCGCGCTCGGCCAGGGTGCGCTTGGCGCGGACGATGCGCTGGGCGATGGTGGCCTCCGGCAGCAGGAACGCGCGCGCGATTTCGGCCGTGCTCAAGCCGCACAGCAGGCGCAGGGTCAGCGCCACGCGCGCGTCGGCCGGCAGCACCGGATGGCAGGCGACGAACAGCAGGCGCAGCAGGTCGTCGCCGATGTCATCTTCCACTTCGCGCTCGTGGTTGCGCACGACGCTCCCCTGGTGGTCCGGCTCCTGCGCCATCGCCGCGTGCTTGCCGGCATGCAGGCGACGCTGGCGCAGCAGGTCGATCGCCCGGCGCTGGGCCGTGGTCGTCAGCCATGCGGCGGGGTTGTCCGGCACGCCATGCCGCGGCCAATGTTCCAGCGCGGCGACCAGCGCGTCCTGGGCCAGTTCCTCTGCGCCGTCCAGGTCGCCCAGCATCCGCGCCAGGCGCGCGATCAGGCGTGGCGACTCCATGCGCCACACCGTATCGAGCCTGCGCCGGATTTCGTGGGTTTCCATCAGCCCGCGATCACAGCATCGCGCCACCGCAGGCGCAAGCTTCCGCACCGCCATGCCCTCGCCCCGCCTGTAGCGACGGGCATCCTGTCCGTCACAGATCGACGAAGGCCTTGAACCCGCCCCAGAACATGCGCTTGCCGTCGAACGGCATGCTCCTGGCGTCCATGCCGGCCAGGCGTGGGTCGGCCATGGCCTTGGCGTTGACCCGGTCGCGGTGCGCGCGCGAGCGATAGATGATGTAGGCGAAGATCACCACTTCATCGGGCTTGAGCTTGACCGCCTGCGGGAACGAGGTGTGCTTGCCCGGCTTGACGTCATCGGCCACCGCTTCCAGGTAGGCCAGCGCGCCATGCTCCTTCCACACCTTGCCGCCCAGGCGGGCCATGCGCCGGTATTCGGCCAGCCGCCCCTGCGGCACCGGCAGTACGAAACCATCCACGTAGCTCATCGTTGTCTCCTCCACCCATGGAATGCGACGGATGCGGCCGCGCGGGTTCGCGGCCGTCCGCGGATCAACCGGGCTCGCCGTCCATGTGGGCGATCTCCCACAGGTGGCCGTCCAGGTCCTGGAAGCCGCGCTGGTACATGAAGCCGTAGTCGCGTGCCGGCATCGGCTCGCTCGCGCCGGCGGCGAGCGCCTTGTCCACCAGCTGATCCACCGCCGCGCGGCTGGTCGCCGACAGGCAGGTGATGACCTCGGTCTGCCGGCGCGCGTCGCACAGCGGCTGGCGGGTGAAGGTCTGGAAGAACGGCTCCACCAGCAGCATCACGTAGATGCTGTCGCTGACGACCATGCAGGCCGCGTCCTGGTTGGTGAACTGCGGGTTGAAGGTGTAGCCGAGCGCAGCGAAGAAGGCCTTGGAGGCATCCAGGTCGCGCACCGGCAGGTTGACGAAGATCATCTGCGGCGTGGCCATGCTCACTGCCCCCCGTCCATCGGCTTCATGCAGTTGACCATCCATGGCTTGCCATAGCGGTCCACCAGCATGCCCCAGCGTCTGGCCCAGAACGTCTCGGCCAGCGGCATCTGCACCTGGCCGCCGTCGGCCAGCGCGGCGAACACGCGCTCGGCCTCCTCGACGCTGTCCACGTCGACGTTGATGGTGGTCGCGCCCTGTCCGTCGGTGGCTGGGCCATCGGCCGCCATCAGGATCGCGCCGCCGGCTTCGACCTGGCAGTGTGCGACATGCTCCGGCTGCGGCATGAAGCCGCCGCAGCCTTCGGCATCCATGTCCGGGCTCGGCGGCATGTCGCCGTATTTCATTTCCGACACCACCTTGCCGCCCAGCGCCCTGGCATAGAAGGCCATCGCCTCGTGGGTGTTGCCGTTGAAGCCCAGGAAGGGAATCAGTTTCATCGTGCTGCTCCTGTCGTCGGGGTTTTGGAAAGGGGTCAATCGTTGTTGTCGATGCGCTCGCGCAGACGTTGCTCCTGCGCGCGCAATTCAGGGGTGAAGACGTCGCCGAAGTCCTCGGCCTCGAAGAACGGGCGGATCTCCACCTCCACCGGCGTACTGCCGTCGGGATTGAAGGGCGCGCGCTTGAGCCACTCCACCGCCTCGTCCATGGAGCGCACCTGCCACAGCCAGAAGCCGGCGATGAGTTCCTTCGTCTCGGCGAACGGTCCGTCGATGACGCTGCGCCGCGCGCCGTCGAACCGCACCCGCGCGCCGCGCCGGCTCGGATGCAGGCCCTCGCCGGCCAGCATGATGCCGGCCTCCACCAACCGCTCGTTGTAGGCGCCCATCGCAGCCAGTTCGGCCTGGGTGGGCATCACCCCGGCCTCGCTGGCGGCCGTCGCCTTCACGATCACCATCACTTTCATCGCCGTGCCTTGACGGTTGCGGACCGGATGATCCGCTTCACACCCGATATGACGAACCGGCGCCGACGGTATCGACAAGGCTGCCGGTCTTTTTCATGAACGCGTTAATGATTGCCGCGCAACCGGTTCCCTGCGCGATCATGGCGGCTCACCCCGACCGGCGCCTGCCATGAAATTCCTGCTGCTGATCTACATCGACCCGGAACTGCTGCAGTCGCTCCCGCAACACGAGTACGACGCGCAGATGCGCCAATGCCTGCTCCACGCCGACGCCCTGCAGGCGCAGGGCACGCTGCAGTTGGCGCAGAAGCTGCAGCCCCCGGCCACCGCCCGGACCCTGCGCACCCGCAACGGCGAGCCGCGCATCACCGACGGCCCCTTCGCCGAGACCCGCGAGGTCCTGGCCGGCTTCAACCTGATCGAAGCGGCCGACGTGGACGATGCCATGCGCATCGCCCGGCAGTTCCCCTGGGCGGCCTACGGCAGCATCGAGGTGCGCGAGGTGGAGGACCTGCAGGTGGAGCGGATGCGGCTGGACGCCTGATCGCGCGCCCAGCCGACCCGGTCAGCGCGCCACGATCCGCAGTTCGCGACGTTCGCCGGCCTCGTTGCCGCTGTAATCCTTCGCGGTGATCCGGATCACATGTTCCCCGGGCGGCAGCTCTTGCGCCTGCAGCGCGCCGCTCGCCAGCCGCCCATCGCGCACCGTGTTGGTGAGCACGTAGCGGAACCGCGTGACCGCGCTGCCGTGGACGGTGATGCCGCTGTCTTCGGCGTAGGCCACCTTCACCGCATCGGCCTGCGGGGGCATGCGGTTGAACTCGATGTTCATGTGCGGCCGCTCGTAACCGGGCAGCGCCCGGCCCGCGGCATCGAGGATCTGGTAGCCCAGCGCGTACAGGCCGAGGCGGCGGCGCGGCAGGTTGCCGTCCACCTGGTCCCAGGCCTCGACCACCAGCTGCAGGCCGCCGGCGTCGCGCGGCACGACGAGGCGGCCGTCGCGCGTTTCGCGCAGCCGTTGGCCGTTGCCATCGAGCAGGGCGATGTCGTCGATCTTCGGCGCGACATGGTCTGCGTAGCCGGCAAAGCCCAGCCGCACCGCGTTGCGCTCATAGCCGGAAGGGCCCACTGCCAGATGCACGTGGGCCTGGGAATTGATGCTGCCCAGCGCGTCACCGGGCTGGAAGCGGGTGCCGCGGCGCACCCGCACCCGCTCAAGCTTGCCCGCGTCGTCATACAGCAGCTGCATGCGCGCCGGATCCAGCGCGCGATTGGCGGCATCGCGCCCCACCTTGATGTGGATGTAGTCGAGCTTGTCCAGCGACAGACCCTCGGCCTGCCCGCCCAGCGTCCAGGTCGAGGCCGGACTGCTGACCTTGCCGCCGGCAATCGCCAGCACGGTCTGGCCGACGTCGCCGCGCACGTCGAAGCCGCTGTGCAGGTGGTGGCGGCTCTCCCCGCGGAAATCGCCGCGGACCTCGCCCAGCGTGCCGGTCACCTCATGCCAGCCGGTCTGCGGGGCCAGCGGCCAGCGGCCCTGGTTGCGCGGCAGCGGATTGTCCGGCGACGGCCCCACGGGTGTCGCCAGCGGCGGTTCGCCCGGCTGCCGCGGTTGCAGGTGATGCAGGCGGTGGCCATCGGCATCGGCCAGCAGCAGGCTGCCATCGGCTGCCAGCGCCAGTCCGGCCGGGCGCGCGAAACGCCGCGCGTCGTCACCGGCCACGGCGACCACATGGCCGTGTGGCGAGACCTGCATCACGCGCCCACTCAGCCGCTCGCCCACATAGGCGACGCCGTCATGGGTCAATGCCAGGGCCATCGGCCCCCACAGCACGCGCTCGCCGTCGCCACCGCCCAGGCGGGTGCTGACCATTCCGGACGGCGTGATGGTGCGCAAGGCGTTGTTCTGCAGATCGGCGACCCACAGCGTGCCATCGGCCGCCAGCGCCAGGTCGGTCGGAGTATCGAAGCGCGCCTGGCTGCCTGCGCCATCGACCCAGCCCGGCTGCGCGCCGCCGGCCAGCGTCGTCACCTGCCCGTCGGGATCGATGACCCGGATCCGGTCGTTCCAGGTATCGGCGACGTAGATGCGGTCGTCGGCGCCAACCGCCACGCCCATCGGTCCGTTGAACTGCGCGAGCCGGCCGCTGCCGTCGGCAAAACCAGCGCGGCCACTGCCGGCGATGGTGGTGACCTCGCCCTGCGGGGTGATCCTGCGGATGGCGTGGTTGCCGGTATCGGCCACGTAAAGATTGCCGTGCCGGTCCAGGGCGATGCCCGAGGGCGTGTTGAACGCGGCCGCGGCGCCGCGGCCATCGGCAAAGCCCTCGCCGCTGCCGGCCAGCAGATGGAAGTCGCCGTCCAGCCAGCGGTAAAGGATGCGGTTGTTGTCGCCTGCGTCGGCCACGTACAGCGTGCCGCCGGCATCCATCGCCACGCCCCAGGGATCGCTGAAGCGGCTCTGCGCCCCCGGACCGACGACATCGCCCTCGACACCATCGCCGGCCAGCAGTTCGACCTGCGCGCGCCAGCCCAGCGGCGTCGCGGCCGGCACCACCGCCTGCGGCGCGCGCGGCGCCCACAGATAGCTGGCCGCCAATGCGCCGCCCGTCAGCACCACCACGGCCATCACCCAATGCCTTCGTTCCATTTACATCCAACCCACTGCGGACCGGGCACGATAGACGCTCACGGCCGATGGCGGAACCGCCCGGGCCCTGCGCGCGGGAGCCCCCATGCATCTTTACCTGGACGAAGACCCGATCCGCCTGCAGCCCACGCACGGTCCGGGCATCGGCTGCCGCTGACCCTGGCGTCGCTGCTGGAGGACGGCCTGCGCCGCTTCCCGCCATCGGAGGCGGCGCTGGAACAGGCCATCGCCCGCACCGAGGACGCGCTGATGCCGCAGATTCCGGCGCTGCGCGCGCATCCGCATCTGCGGCTGGACTGCAGCGACGCCGTGCTGCAACCGCTGGCCGGACTGCTGGGCCTGCCGGAGCAGCCGGAGCAGCTGCTCGATGTCGAACAGGTCGAGCGCGCATTCAACCAGGTGGCACGGGTGGCCGCGGGCCTGCCCGCCAGGGCGGCAGGACTATCGGAACGTCCCGGTTTTGTCGCCGCGCTGCTGGTGCTGCGCGAACTGATGCACCACCTGGGATCAGGCCAGCTGCGCCTCCTGCAGGCGCCGCACCGCTGACCGCCCGGCAAGGAACGCTACAACGCCGGCCGCTCCGGTGCGCGGCCCATGGCCCGCCGATAGCGCTCGTACAGCGTCAGCACCTTGTCCACGTACTGGCGCGTTTCCGCATAGGGCGGCACCCCGCCATAACGGGCGACCACGCCGATACCGGCGTTGTAGGCGGCAGCGGCCAGGCTGCGGTCGCCGTCGTAGCGGCGCAGCAACGCCTTCATGTAGCGGGCGCCGCCATCGATCGACTGCGCCGCCGACAGCGGATCGGCCACGCCGTACTCGCTGGCGGTTTCCGGCATCAGCTGCATCACCCCCTGCGCGCCCTTGGCCGAAACCGCCGTTTCGTCAAACCCGCTTTCGGCATGGGCCACGGCCCGCAACCATGCGTCATCCACGCCCGTGGCCCTGGCGGCAGCGCGGAACTGGGGGGCGTGGCGGTTCAATTGCGGCTTGCCGACCTGGCCCAGCCCGGCGTGCGCCGGTTCTCCCGGCGGCGTGGCGACGGTGAAGCGCAGGTATGGCCGCGAACCAGGCAGGTTGCGGGTGGAATAGACCAGCGCGCCGTCCTGCTCACGCTCGTACAAGGTACCGCTGAACACCCCGAAGTCGCCCCATAGATTGGGCGTCTGCACGGCGTTGTCGTCGATCACGATGGCTTCGCAGCGGGAGCCGGGCTCCGGCGCGGTGGCCATGCTCACCGTGCCTTTCTGCAGACAGCGGTATACCGTGCGGGCCTGCACCGGCGCCCATGGCAGATACAGCAGCAGGACCATCGCAACCGTACGCGGCATCGTCTTGCGCGCCCTCCATCGCAGAAGGCGATGCTGGACCCGGTCCTGCGAACCCGGGGTGATGGATCCTGGCGCCCTGTCACTCGAACCGAACCAACGCTTTCCCGGAACCCGCCATGGATCTCTCGCCCGCACCGCTGCTGACCTTCGTCAATCCGCTGTTCCACCGCGGCCGCAATACCAGCGTTCGCCGTGGCAACCGCTGGCACGGCGTGGCCCAGGCGCGCCTGCAGTGCGCGGCCGGCCAGCCGCAGCCCACGGTGACGCTGGCCACCGAGCTGCGCCAGTTCAGCACCCTTACCACCGCCGACCTGCGCGACGAGCACGATCCCGCCTGCCGGACGCCGGATGGGCTGCTGGACGTGCTGCAGCAGATCTACCCCGGCTTCCAGCCCGATGAGACGGTGACGCTGGTGCACTTCGTGCTGGACTGAACGGGAACGGCGCCGCGGATCGGCGCGGCGCCGTTGCGGCAGACTGCGTGGACGCTCAGCGCGCGGCGCTGGCCGCGCGCAGGTGCTTGCCGACCGCTTCGGAGAAGGCGCGCCCGTCGACCACGTCCGAGTTGATCGACCAGGTCATCACCCCGCGGAAATCCGGGTACGGCCGCGTCGGCACGACCTCGTCGCACTGCGTGGCGGTGGTCAGGCAATCGAAGGCGCGGTTGATATCGGCCGGGATCGCATGGCCGTTGCCGGCCGCGCGCAGCCCCGACGGCAGCGCCAGCGCCACCTGGTCGGCGCGCAGGCCCTCGAAGCGGCCCTTGCCGCCGGCCAGCGCGAAGCCTTCGATCAGCATCCGGGCCGAGCCGACCATCATGTCCACGCTGCCGCCGGGATACTCCTCGGCGCGGTAGGGAGTCGGCAGCCCGCCGTTGTTGTAGAGCTGCACGTGCAGCAGATCCAGCTCATCGCGCAGGCCGTCGATCAGCGGCAGGTAGGCGCCCCAGATGCCCTCCATCGACACGAAGCCGCCCTGCACATACGGGTGCTCCGGCGCCATCGAGACGTACAGGTTGGGATACATGCGGTGCAGGCGCTTGACCGCCGACACCAGGTGCGCGACCACCGGGGCGTCGTGGGTCACTCCGGCGATCTTCTCCAGGTCGATGTCGATGCCATCCAGGCCGAAGGTGTCGATGGCCTCGGCGGTGGTGGCGACGAAGTTGTCCTCCTCGCGACGGGTGTTCAAGGTCACCGTGCCCAGCTCGCCGCCGAACGACAGCGCCACGATCTTGCCCTGCGCGCGCTTGGCCGCGATATCGGCGATCAGCTGCGTGCGCTCCAGCGCCGGATCCGGATTGAACGCCACCTTGCCCTCGCCCATGTCGTCGGCGAAGGCCAGCACGATCACGTCCCAGCTGTCATCGACCTGGCCCACCGGCAACACCCCGGTGCCGTTGTCGAAATTGTGCAGATAGCCGATCAGCGCGTGCCTGGGCAGGGCGTGGCTGTTGCCCGGTGCGATACCCGCCTGCGACTGGACAGGTTCGTTCTGCCTGGCCTGGCAACCGAACGTGGTGAGGAGAACAAGCGCGCACGACAACAGGCCGATCGGCTTCATCGCAATCCCATGCGGTGGAGGAAGCCCGATTCTAGACAGCCTCCAGGACAGAAAAACCTTCCGGAACATGAAGTTGGACAAGTTGTCCGGAAATGGCCCGGGCCAGTCCGGGCGCTGTCCCGTACGCGCCGGCGCCGGCTGTCGGCGGGCTGTCGCATGCCGCTCCTGGCAGCGGCGACAAGGACAACGCACCGCCCCCGCCGGCAACGCGGAGCTCCCGGACCGGCCTTCGGCTGGCGCCGAGGCTCAACCGCAGGTCTTCATGCGCCGCTCGGCATCCCACAGCGCGCGCCGCGCCAGGTCGTAGGCGCTGTCGGCCGCCGACGGCAGCGTGTGTTCGGCCTCGACCGGATCGGCACCGTGGCGGTAGCGGTATTCCAGCCGCTCGAGCGCATCGAGGTGCTGCAGCGCAGTGGCGGACCAGCGGCTGCGCAGCTCGCCGCTGCAACGCGGATAGCGCCGTTCCAACTCGCCGATGGCGGCACGGAGGCGGCGGCTGGCCTCGCCGTCGAGGCCGGGCAGCGGTTCATGGCGGATCGGCGCGGCCTTGTAGGCATCGCCGGTCGCCTCGCTGCCCAGGTCGGACGCGCGCTCGTGCAGGGACGGATTGAACGCGACATCGGGTGGGCGCCGCGCTTCGGCCGGCTGGATATCCTCGCCATAGAGCCATTTCTCCTTGCGCGACTGCCGGGTCCCGGCTGCCCGCTTCGAGAACAGCCCGGCGGTAGCGCGTTCGCCGACCCCCGTCGCCAGTTCGTCGCGGTGCTCGAATACCCGCTCGCCGGTCGCACGCGTGCGGCCATCACTGGCGATGTCCTGGGGCAGGGCGATCTCGCCGTGGCTGTCGTACAGGCGCTGCCACCAGTCCGCGGACGCTGCCGGTGCGATGGCGGACGGAGGCGTGGCGACGGTCGACGGGGGAGGCCGGAGCTCCGGCGATGACGGCGCGGTGTCGCGGGACGCAACCGGCGTTTCCCGCATCACCGCCGTCGGCGGCGGCAGCTGCGCCTCATCGTGCTGGCGCGGCAGCCAGCGCACCTGCAGCCGCTGCGCGCGGCCGTCGGTCTCCGCCTCGGGCACCTGCCAGAGCACGCGCGCGAACAGGCAGAGGACCGCCGTGGTCGCCAGAGCGGCGCCGATGCGGTGGGACAACGGTTCGCGACCACGTGAATCCTGCATGCCTCTCCATCGCCGGGTATCTCTGCACGGGCGCGCATGGAGCCGCCGTGGTGCAACCATGACAGCAACAGACCGGCCGCGGCGCAACGAGTTCCATGGCCGCTACCGCGCCCGCCGCCGCTTGGTCCGGGCGCGGGTTACGATGGCCGCCCTTTCCGTCACCGGCCCTTTCCGCAGGGCCGCTCCGCGCATGCCCCATTACTCCGGTCCCCTGCTCACCCGCCCGCTGCTGGAGGCCATGCTCGACGCGCGCCGCAGCGGCAGGCCGACATGGGCCGGTTCGTTCGACCTGGGGTGCGGCAGCGACGAGGTCCGGCTGGAGGCAGATCACTGGCGGTGGCGCGGCAGCGACTACCCCTGGCCCGAACGGCTGAAGGACCGCACCGTCTACTACTGGGACGGCGAGGATTTCGCCCCCGCCTCGCGGTTCGGCAGCGGCCTGTACAAGCTGGTACCGACCGGGTGGGGCGTGCCGACCTTCGAGATCGACGGCATCAAGATGCTGGTCAGCGCGCAGCTGTCGCCGATGGATGACGCACGCCGCAAGGTCGCCTTGATCGCGCCGCGCGGCAAGCAGGTGCTCGATACCTGCGGCGGCATGGGCTATTTCGCCGCCTGCTGCCTGGAAGCCGGCGTGGCGGCCGTGCGTTCGTTCGAAAAGAGCCCGGAAGTGCTGTGGCTGCGTACGCTCAATCCCTGGTCGCCGGACCCGGAGTCCGACGCCGCGGGTGGGCGCCTGACGCTCGCGCATGGCGACGTCTCATTGGCCATCGCGGACATCGCCGATGCCTCGGTCGATGCCGTGCTGCATGACCCGCCGCGCTTCGGCATCGCCGGCGAACTGTATTCGCAGGCGTTCTACGACCATCTGGCGCGCGTGCTGCGCCGGGGCGGCCAGTTGTTCCACTACACCGGCGCGCCCAACAGGCTCACCAGCGGCCGCGATGTTCCCCGCGAGGTCGCCACGCGCCTGGCGAAGGCAGGCTTCCGCGCGCGCCCGGAACTGGACGGGGTGTTCGCCGTCCGCACCTGAGCGGCGCGCTACGCATCGCGCCCTTCCCGCCGCTCCAGGTTCTCGCGCTGGAACACCACCCGCTGCGGACGATGCAGGGCGAAACCCTGCGCGCTGTCCACGCCCAGCTCGCGCAGCAGATCCAGGGTGCCCAGGTCGTCCACCCACTCGGCTACGACCTTGGCCCCGCGCTGGTGGCCGATGCGGGTGACGGCATCGACGATGGTCCGGCTCATCGGGTCGCGGCCGAGGTCGCGCACGAAACTGCCGTCGATCTTGATGACGTCCACCGGCAGGTTCTTCAGATAACCGAACGAGGCCATGCCGGCGCCGAAATCGTCCAGCGCGATGCGGCAGCCGGCCGCGCGCAGCCGCTCGATCACCCGCACCACGCGCAGCAGGTCGCGCACCGCCACGGTCTCGGTGATTTCCAGGCACAGGCGTTGCGGCGGCACGCCGTTGCGGGCGATGGCATCGAGGATGAAATCGGCCAGCCCTTCGTCCTCCAGGCTGGCGCCGGAGAGGTTGATGGCGCAGTTCTGCAGGCGGTTGCCGCAGGGATGCAGGTTGGCGAAATTGGCCAGGGCGGTCCGGATCACCCAGCGGTCCACGGCCGGCATCAGGCCATATCGCTCGGCCGCCACCATGAATACGCCCGGCGCGATCACGCTGCCATCTTCGCCGCGCATGCGCAGCAGCAGTTCCACGCGCGTGACCGGGTTGGCGCCGGCCGACAGCGGCACGATCTCCTGGTAGTCCAGCAGCAGGCGGTCCTGCTCCATCGCCCGGCGCAGCCGGCTGGCCCATTCCATCTCGCCCATGCGGCGGGTGGCGTCGGCATCGTCGCGGTACACGCATACGCGGTTGCGGCCGTCTTCCTTGGCCTGGTAGCAGGCGCTGTCCGCCCAGGCCAGCAGGTCCTTCAGGGTGCATCCGGGACGATCGACCAGCACCAGGCCGATGCTGGCGCTCACCGTGTAGCTGCGTCCGAGCCAGCAGAACGTCGAACGCTCGATGCAGGCGCGCACCTGCTCGGCCAGCTGGTCGGCCTGCGCCTTGTCCACGCCGGACGCCAGCAGGCCGAATTCATCGCCGCCCAGGCGCGCCAGCAGGTCGCCGTCGCGGATGTGGCGGCGCATCGCCTGCGACAGCTGCACCAGCAGCTGGTCGCCCGCGGTATGCCCGGACAGGTCGTTGATCAGCTTGAACTGGTCCAGGTCGATGTACATCAGCGCGAACGATGCGGCGCCGGTATCGCCGCGGTCGAGCAGCGCCTGGCGCAGGCAGCGCTCGAACTCGCGGCGGTTGCACAGCCCGGTGAGTTCGTCGTGCGTGGCCTGGTAACGCAGGCGCTCGGTCATCTCGCGCTGCGCGCTGGTATCGCCGGCCACCATGAGCAGGTGGGGCACATGGTCCATGTCCAGCATGGCCAGCGAGCCGTTCACCCAGAGCGCCGCGTCGGCGCCGCGCACCACGAATGCTTCCTGGCTGTTCCAGTTTCCTTCCAAGAGGGTAGCGGCGACCGCCGCCCGGCCCTGCGCGGCATCGGCGAACAGGCCCTCCAGCGGCTCGCCGGCCACATTGCCCAGTTGTGTCCTCGCCGCGCGGTTGGCGTAGCGGATGCGTCCGTCACGGGCGTCGGCCACCAGCACCAGTGCCGGCAGCATCTCGTTCAGGGCCTGGAAGCGCGCTTCGCTTTCGCCGAAGCGGGCGCTCATCCGCCGCGCGAGTTCGACCGCGCGGCGGTGCAGGGTCGCCTGCGACCACAGGAACAGCGCCAGCAGCACGCTGATCGAACTGCCGCCGATGACGATCAGCCGCAGCTGCCCCCACGCTCCCATCGGCGCGCGCGGCCACAGGCGCAGCTCCCACGTACGCCCGCCGAACTCCATGCGCCGCACCTGCAGCGACGCGGTATCGGCCGGCAACGGCGCGCTGGCGAACACCCGCGCATGCGCGGGCAGGGCCCCCAGGTCGCGGATCTCCACGTCCATGTGGTCCAGGATCCTGCCGTACAGGGCCTGGCGGACCATCGGCTCCAGGCGCACGCTCACCGCCAGCGCGCCCAGTTCGCGCGCGCGGCGTTCGTCCACGGTGGCCGGCATGGCGCCCGGCGTATACGCGGGCAGGCGCACGGTGATGCCCATGTCGCCCGCTCCCTGCCGGTCGCGGAACTGCAGCAGCTGGAACGGCGCGGACAGGGCCGGCGCATCGGCATCGCGCGCGCGCCGCAGCGCTTCCATGTTTTCCGGCTGCCGGGCGATGTCGAAGCCCACCAGCACTTCGTTCCCTTCCAGGGGCGCCACGTACTGGTAACGGTAGGTGGCGCCGCCATCGTTGCCGGCGTCCCCGTGCCGCTGCGCGAAGGCAATCAGCACATAACCATGGATCCATTCCTGCGAACGCAGGTTGCGCTGGTAGCTGTCGAACGTGCCCTGGTCCAGTTGCGGGGTGCCGGCCAGCAGCACGGTCTGCATCGCCCGCAATCCCAGCGCGGCGCCAGCCAGCGGTTCGCGCAGGCGCGCGGGCGCCGCATCGGCCAGCGAGCGCTGCAGGGACTGCACCCGGCCGCGCTCGCCCTTCCACTCGCCGAGCGCCAGCCAGGCGGTCAGCGCCAGGCCTGCCACCAGTACCAGCAGGCCCCATAGTGGCGTGGTGGACATATGCCGCGGCGCATCGCCGCCGCCACGCTCCACGGAAGCGTCATGCATGCGCATATCCCCGGGGAATCATCATGGCAGCCCATCGGCCCGCCGTTGCCGCCGCAATCCCGTGAACCGTCATTGTCCCGCTGTCGTCCATACGGCCCCTGCCCGATACCCGAACTCCAGTACGCCGGCGGCAGGAAGCGGCCCCGGCAACGCGCACTACGAACGGACTTCCCCATCCACTCCACCACCCGGCGCAGAAGCGGTCGATGGGGCACGATGGAACGCCACGATTCTACTCACCACGCCGATCCTGCGGGCTGCCCCCGTCGGCCGCCCCGCACTGCCGCACCGGCCACTACCACAACCATCGCGCCGCGCCGCCCCGCCTGAGGCGAACGTGCGGCCCCTGAAGGGCGTGCAGGCATTCACCTTCATGTACCGCAGGTCGCGATCTACAGGCGCATTCCCTTCTCTTAACCTGGGCCTGTGTATACCTCGACACTCGGCCAGGCGGCACTGCAAACCGCGCCGATGCACAGCCAGCTGCCGGGCCACGCGCCCGGCGCCGGCTTCGGCGATCAGGAACCCATCCAATCTGGCGGGACGCACCCTTAGCCCTCGGCAGGACGGATGCGCGTCGAGACGGAGCCGATGCCCGCCGTCCTTCGCACGGAAGCCGGGACCGCCTGCATGCGCCTTCGAAGCGGACGCGATGCGGCGCTGTGCCGGCGGCCTGCCCGCTGCCGCCTGCCATCGCCATGTCGAATGGAAGACAAGCAGCGTTGCCAACCACAACCAGGGGATCCATCGCCAAGGAGAGCTGCCTTGAAAGAAGTGAACATGTTCCTGCAGGGACCGGGATTGGAACGGCGCGCCGTCACCCTGCTGGCAACCGAACAAGTCCCACTGGAAACACTCGTCTACCAGGCAGTCAACGCCCGCCGGGACGTCCTCGTCGACCTGCACATACTGGTGGACGAACAGGGCAATCTCGCGCGCCAGATCGACCATGAAGGCCTTCGCTACCGCTTCAACGGATCCAATGCATCCTGGGCGCTGGTCGTCAGTTGAGACCGGTGGCGAACGACATGCCGGGCTCACCCGGCGCGCCTGCTCCCAGACCATTGATTGCAGCGGCGCAGGCGACGGCATGTGGTTCGCCGCGACTCCCGTACCGCGCCAGGGCGCTGGCCGTCCCGCCCTCCATGCCTGCAGGACAGTGAAGTGGAGGCCGACGAACACAGCGGCGACGCTGTGGGCACCGAGTAGGCGGGAAGGCGAAAAGGCCAGGGAGAACAGGGCGGCAACGATGCAAGCCCTTGATCCGCGTGGTGGGCCCACCAGGATTCGAACCTGGAACCAAAGGATTATGAGTCCTCTGCTCTAACCGTTGAGCTATAGGCCCGCTGCCGGTGCGCAAGTGTAGTGGAGGCCGGCGCACGCGGCCACCGGCCCGCTTCCGCGCACCCGCCTCAATGCGTGGACTGCGAGTACGGCCTGGCGTCCGGGTGCGTGCCCCATTCGCGGTTCGGCCCGGCCTGCATGGTGAAGCGCAGCTCGCCGCCAGCCGTGATCTCCTCGTGGCGCAGGAAGGCGCGGTGCAGCGGCTTGCCGTCGAGGGTGGCGCTGCCGATGTAGGGATGGGCGTCGTCCAGGCCGTCGGCGACGATGGTGAAGCGCTTGCCGTTGGGCAGGTTCAAGGTGGCACGCGGCAGGAACGGGCGGCCGATGATGTACTCGTTGCTGCCCGGCGTGACCGGATAGAAGCCCAGCGCGGTGAACACGTACCACGCCGACATCTGGCCCAGGTCGTCGTTGCCGGCCAGTCCATCCGGGCGCGGGGCGTACTGGGTGTCCATGATCCGCTTGAGCCGTGCCTGGGTGCGCCATGGCTGGCCGGCGTAGGCGTAGAGATAGGCGACGTGGTGGCTGGGCTCGTTGCCGTGCGCGTACCAGCCGATCAGGCCGGTGATGTCTTCCATGTGTTCGAACACCGCCGGATCCACCTTGGCGTCGAACACTTCGTCGAGTCGTTGCAGCAGCTTGTCCGCACCGCCGTGCGCGGCGGCCAGCCCGGCCACGTCCTGCGGCACGTACCACGAGTACTGCCAGGCATTGCCTTCGGTGTAGTCGCTGCCGTAGCCGCTGGCAGCGGGATCGAACGGTTCGCGGAAGCTGCCGTCGCGCCTGCGGGCGCGCATGAAGCCGGTGGCAGGATCGAAGGCGTGCTTCCAGTTGCCGGCGCGCCTGGCGAATTCCGCGGCGACATCCCCGCGTCCCATCGCCTTGGCCATGCGCGCGATGCTCCAGTCGTCGTAGGCGTATTCCAGCGTCTTGCTCGCCGCCTCGCCTTCCTCGTCGATCGGCACCCAGCCCAGTTCGCGGTACTGGGCGATGCCGTCATAGGGACCATAGTTGGCGCTGGCGACCATCGCCTGCAGCGCCTCGTCCGCATCGAAGCCGCCGATACCCTTCATGTAGGCGTCGGCGATCACCGGCACGCCGTGGTAACCGATCATGCACCACGTCTCCAGACCGTGGAACGACCATACCGGCAGGATGCCGTAGGGGCTTTCGCGACGCGCGGCCAGCAGCGAATTGACCATATCGCTGCTGCGCTGCGGCGGCTGCAGCAGGGTCATCAGCGGATGCAGCGCGCGGTAGGTGTCCCACAGCGAGAAGGTCGAATAGTTGGTCCAGCCCTGCGCCTGGTGCACGGCGTTGTCCGGGCCGCGGTAGCGGCCATCGCTGTCCATGAACAACGTCGGGCCGAGCATGCTGTGGTACAGCGCGGTGTAGAAGCCGGTGCGCTGCGCCGGCGGTGCGTCCACGTCCACCGCCGCCAGGGCCTGCGCCCACTGCGCGCGGGCGGCGGCACGCATGCCGTCGAAATCCCAGCCGGGCGCTTCGGCATCGAGGTTGGCGATGGCGTTGTCCTCGCTGACCGGCGAGATCGCCACCTTCACCAGCAGGGGTTCGCGCCCGCCCTCGCCGAAATCGAAGCTGCCGACCAGCTGCCGGCCTTCGATCTGCGCACGTGCGCCCGGGTCCTTTTCTGCCGGCGGCGGAAAGCCGCGGTAGGCGACGTCGGTCTCGGTGTCGTGGAAGGCATGCCCGGTGACCGGCCGCGAGAAGCGCATGGCGAAATACAGCTGGCGGCCGGGCGCCCAGCCACGGGTTTCGCGGAAGCCGGTCACGGTGCCGTCCGCGCGCAGCCGCAGGCGCGACCACAGGATCTTGCCCGGGTAGTCGTACATGCTGGTGCGCAGATCGACCAGCACGTGCGCCGGTTGGTTCGCGGGAAAGGCGTAGCGGTGCATGCCGACGCGCGCGCTGGCGGTCAGTTCGGCGCGAACGCCGTAGTCGTCCAGGGTGACGGCGTAATAGCCCGGCTCTGCGCGCTCGCTGCGGTGATCGAAGCGCGAGGTATAGCCGCTGCGCGGCTTGCCGGCATCGCCGCGCTCGTACTTCACCTCACCGGCGATCGGCATCAGCAGGACGTCGCCGAGATCGGAATGGCCAGTGCCGGAGAAGTGCGTGTGCGAGAAGCCGACGATGGTGCTGTCGTCGTGGCGGTAGCCGGCCGCCCAGCCGTAACCTTCCTTGCGCGACCTGATCTGCGTGTCGGGGCTGAGCTGGATCATGCCGTGCGGCACCGTCGCACCCGGATAGGTGTGGCCCTCGCCGCCGGTGCCGATGAACGGATCGACCGCCGCTACAGCGCGTTCGCCGACGCTCTCCCCCGCCATCGCCGCGCCCGCCAGCAGCACCAGCGCCATCATCCACTTCGCCTGTCCGACCGCCATCGCCCGCCCCCTTGGACCGATCCAATGCAGGCGTCGAAAATACCACCGCCACCGCCGCAGGGGATGGCGCGGCACCGCAAAACGAAAAGGCCCCGCGATGCGGGGCCTTTTCATCCATGCCGCGATGGCGCTGCGGAACGGTCAGTCAATGTCCAGGAAGCTGCGCAGCTGCTCGGAGCGGCTCGGGTGGCGCAGCTTGCGCAGCGCCTTGGCCTCGATCTGGCGGATGCGCTCGCGGGTGACGTCGAACTGCTTGCCGACCTCTTCCAGGGTGTGGTCGGTGTTCATGTCGATGCCGAAGCGCATGCGCAGCACCTTGGCTTCCCTCGGGGTGAGGCCGGCCAGCACGTCGCGCACGGTTTCGGACAGGTTGATGTTGGTGGTGTTGTCGATCGGGGACTCCACGTTGGTGTCCTCGATGAAGTCGCCCAGATGCGAATCCTCGTCGTCGCCGATCGGGGTTTCCATCGAGATCGGCTCCTTGGCGATCTTCATCACCTTACGGATCTTGTCTTCCGGCATGTCCATTTCCTTGGCCAGCTCCTCCGGCGTGGCCTCGCGGCCGTACTGCTGGAGCATCTGGCGGGAAATGCGGTTGAGCTTGTTGATCGTCTCGATCATGTGCACCGGGATGCGGATGGTGCGCGCCTGGTCGGCGATCGAGCGGGTGATCGCCTGGCGGATCCACCAGGTGGCATAGGTCGAGAACTTGTAGCCGCGGCGGTATTCGAACTTGTCCACGGCCTTCATCAGGCCGATGTTGCCTTCCTGGATCAGGTCCAGGAACTGCAGGCCGCGGTTGGTGTACTTCTTGGCGATGGAGATCACCAGGCGCAGGTTGGCCTCGACCATTTCCTTCTTGGCCTTGCGCGCCTTGGCTTCGCCGTAGGCCATGACGCGGCTGATTTCCTTCAGCTCGTCCAGGCTCAGGTGCGAATCCTTCTCCACGTCGAGCGTGGCCTGCTGCTCGGCGACGATCTGGTCCTTGACGTCGCGCAGCGCCGACGACCACTTCTGCTTGCGCTTGATCGCGTCCTCGACCCATTCCAGGTTGGTCTGGTTGCCTTCCCAGGAACGGATGAAGTCCTTGCGCGGCATGCGCGCGGTGACCGTGGCCAGGTGCAGCACGCGCCGCTCCTGGGCCTTGATCCGGCCCATGGTGTCGCGCAGCAGGCGGACCAGCACGTCGGTCAGCGGCAGCGGCAGCTTCAGCGTCACGAAGGTCGCCGACAGCTCCTCGCGCAGCCTGGCCTGGGTCTTGGTATCGCCCTTGGCGTGGGCCTTCTTGAACTTGGCCATGTCGCTGGCCAGCTGTTCCATGCGGTTGGCGACTTCGACCGGATCCGGGCCGGTCGGGCCGGTATCCTCGTCGCCACTGACATCGTCCTCGTCCTCGTCGGCCTCGGCATCGCTGTCGTCGCGGGAATCGTCGCTGTCGGCGGCAGCCGCGGGCGCCGGCGTTTCTTCGACCAGGTCGTTGAAGCCGACGATGATCTCGGCCAGGCGCTTCTTGCCTTCCTTGTGCAGCTCGTAATCGGCCAGCACGGATTCGACCGCCGGCGGGAAGGTGCCCAGCGCGGCCTGCACCTGGCCCAGGCCTTCCTCGATGCGCTTGGCGATGGCGATCTCGCCCTCGCGGGTCAGCAGCTCGACCGTGCCCATCTCGCGCATGTACATGCGCACCGGGTCGGTGGTGCGGCCACCTTCGGTGTCGAGCGCGGTAAGTGCGGCGGCGGCTTCCTCGGCGGCGGTATCATCCACCTCGCGGTTGCCGGTGTTGCCATCGCTCAGGATCAGCGTGTCGGCATCGGGCGCCACCTCATGGACATCGATGCCCATGCCGGTGATCAGGCCGATGATGTCCTCGATCTGCTCCGGGTCGACCATGTCGTCGGGCAGGTGGTCGTTGACTTCGGCGTAGGTCAGGTAGCCCTGTTCCAGGCCCTTGCTGATCAGTTGTTTGATATCGGATTGCTGGGCAGGACGTTCGTTGGCCATGTAGTGCTCGCGCCACCGGCAGGGAAAGATAGAGAACCTACTATTATACCAGCGCAGCATAACGCTTGCCGGGCGGTGGTTTCACGGCGCGTCAGGGTCTGAGCAGGAAGGTCACCGGTCCATCGTTGACCAGGCTGACGACCATATGGGCCCCGAAGCGGCCGGTTTCCACCCCTCCACCCTGTTTTTCGCGGCAGATCGCCACCAATCGGTTGAATAGCCGTTCAGCCTCGGCAGGGGCGGCCGCGCTGCTGAAGCTGGGACGCATGCCGGACCGGGTATCGGCGGCCAGGGTGAACTGGCTGACCAGCAGAAGGCCGCCACCGGTATCGCTCAATGAACGATTCATCTTGCCGGCATCGTCGGCGAAAACACGATACCCGAGCAGGCGCTCGGCCATCCGCGCCAGCGCCGCCTCATCGTCGCCAGGCTCGACGCCGACCAGCGCCAGCAACCCGGGACCGATCTGCCCGACCACCTCCCCATCCACCGTGACCGATGCCTGGGCGACGCGCTGGATCAGGGAAAGCATGGGTACTCCTTGGACGTTGGAAGGCCGCACCATATACCGCGCCGCGCCCGGACGGCCCTGCACGGGCATGGGATCGGCCCCACGGATCGCGGCGCCGCCAAGCCTGTTGCCGCGGCGTACTAAACTTGCACGGATGAAACCGGAACGCGCCGCCAAGCTCTATCACCGCCTCGCCACCCTGCTCACCGCCCTGCCCTGGTCGTGGCAACGGGCCCTGGCCGATGCCCTCGCCTGGCTGTGGGGACGGCTGGACGCCCGCGAAAGCAGGGTGACCCGCCGCAATCTTGAACTGGCCTATCCGGAGCTTACCGCCGTACAGCGCGCGCGCCTGCACCAGGACGTACTGCGCACCACCGCCCGCCAGGCGCTGGAGACCCTGTATCTGTGGACCCACGACCCGGCCACCAACCTGGAACGCCATCTGCGCGAGCGCCACGGGCAGGCGCTGTACGACGCGGCGCTGGCCGCGGGCAAGGGCGTGATCGTGGTCGCGCCGCATTACGGCAACTGGGAACTGCTGAACCAGTGGCTGGCCTCGCGCGGGCCGATCGCCATCGTCTACGCGCCCCCGGAAAACCCGGTCGGTGACGCTTTCCTGCAGCTGGCGCGCGGCGGCGACAACGTGCGCCAGGTGCGCGCCGAAGGCCCGGCGGTGCGGCAGCTGTTCAAGGTGCTCAAGGACGGCGGCGCGGTCGGCATCCTGCCCGACCAGCAGCCTAAAAACGGCGACGGCGTGTTCGTTCCGTTCTTCGGCGTGCAGGCGCTGACCATGACCCTGGTCAACCGCCTGGCCGAACGCACCGGCGCCACCGTGCTCTACGCCTGGTGCGAGCGGACCGGCCCGGCCATCGAGTTCGCCCTGCACGTGGAACCGGCGCCGGCGCAGATCGCCGACCCCGACCTGCAGGTCGCCGCCGGCACGCTGAGCGCCGGCATCGAGCGCATCGCCCGGCGCGATCCCGCGCAGTACCAGTGGACCTACAAGCGCTACACGCTGCGCCCGCCCGGCAGCGGCGAATGCGACCCCTATGCCACGGAACGCCACCCGCATTGAGCGCGCATGCACACTGCCCCTGCAACACTGCGTCACCCCGGCGGTCGATTGAATCCGAGACCGCCGGCCTCATTAGGTTGCCGATGAACGCCACGTCCTCCACTCCCGCTTCCCCCAGCTTCGGCGAGACCGCGGCGATCCGCTGCGAACGCGCCGCGGCCGAACTGCGCGCCGGGCGGCCGGTGGTGCTTACCGACGGCGACCGCCGCCTGGCCACGATGGCGCTGGACAGCGCTTCGCCGGCGGGCTTCGCCGCCTTCGCCCGGGCCGCGGACGACCGCCACTACCTGTTCCTGACCACGCCGCGCGCGCGGACCCTGGGCATCGACACCGCCCACGGCATCCGCATCGCGCTGGCCGGGCAGGGCTTCGAGAGCCTGCCGGCGCTGGCCTACCTGCGCGACACGCCCTCGCCGGCCGGCATTCCCAGCGAAGGCGATGACCTCGATGCGGCCGCCGTCGAAGCAGCGCGCCTGGGCCTGCTGTTGCCGGCGCTGGTGTCGGCCCCCCTGCATGCCGGCGCCACGCCGTTCGACGACTGCCTGCACCTGGCGCTTGACGACCTGCGCTGCGGCGCCGCCCAGGCCGGCCAGGACTACGAGCTGGTGACGCGTTCCCCGGTGCCGTTGCGCGATGTCGGCATGACCGAGTTCGCGGTGTTCCGCGGCGGCGTCGCGCAGCGCGACCAGGTAGCGGTGATCGTCGGCACGCCCGACCTGCAGGGCGTGGTGCCGGTACGCGTGCACTCCTCGTGCCTGACCGGCGACCTGTTCGGTTCGCTCAAGTGCGACTGCGGCGACCAGCTGCGGCGCGGTCTGCGCACGCTCAAGGAACTGGGCGGCGGCATCCTGCTGTACCTGGACCAGGAAGGGCGCGGCACCGGCATCGCCGCCAAGATGCGCGCCTACGGCTACCAGCATGAAGGGCTGGACACCATCGACGCCGACGCGCAGCTGGGTTTCGGCGCCGACGAACGCCGCTATGGCAGCGCGATCGCCATGCTGCGCGGCCTGGGCGTGCAGCGCATCCAGCTGCTGACCAACAACCCCACCAAGGTGCAGCACCTGCGCAATGCCGGCATCGAAGTGCTGGGCAGCATCCCGGTGACCGGCGAGATCACCGCCGAGAACGAGCAGTACCTGCGCACCAAGGCCGCGCGCGCCGGCCACCACCTGGATGTCGATGCGCTGATCATGTCGGCGCAGTGATCGCGGGCGCGCCGCGCTGATGACGGGACTCCCGGCGTGCCTGTATGGTCGCGCCATGATCGAGCCTCCCAGCCTTCCCGCCGCGCCGCCCGCCACCGGAAGCGACTGGCAGCCCCTGCCGCGCCGCGGCGCGCCTTTCGCCGCGATCGGCGCGGGGCTGGCGTCGATGTCCATCCTGCTGCTGGCAGGCGGCGCGTTGTCGCTGGTGCTGCGCAATCCATGGTGGCTGCCGAGCGCGCTGATCGCCGCCGCCGTGGGCCTGCTGGGCGGTGCATGGATCGGTTGGCGCCGCCATCGCCGCACCTTCTGGCGGCTGGACGACCAGGGCCTGGGCGTACGCCGCGGCCATCTGTGGCTGAGCGAGAGCCATGTGCCGGTATCGCGCGTGCAGCACCTGGACCTGCGCCGCGGACCGCTGCAGCGCGCCGCCAACCTGGCGACGCTGGTCGTGCACACCGCCGGTACGCGGATGAACACCGTCGCCATCGCCGGCCTCGCCCAGGACGACGCCGAACGCCTGCGCGACCGCCTCGCCCGCCAGCTCGACCACGACGACGCGCTGTGAATCCTTCGCAGACGCCGGCAACGCCACGGGAGCAGCGCCTGCACCCGTGGTCGTGGCTGTTCGAACTGCAGCAGCAGCTGCGACAGTTCCTGCTGCCGCTGGTGGCACTGCTGTTCTTCGGCAGCCGCCGCCAGGACAGCGAATGGCCGTTCCACCTGGTCACGCTGGCGGTGATCCTGGCCATGGCCGCCACCGCGCTGCTGCAGTACCTGACCTACCGTTACCGGATCGGCGAGGACGCGCTGACCGTGCGCAGCGGCATCCTCGAACGCACCCGCCGCGAGATCCCGTTCGCACGCATCCACAACGTGGTCGTCCACCAGAACCTGCTGCATCGCCTGTTCGGCGTGGCCGAGCTGCGGCTGGAGTCGGCCGCCGGCGACAAGCCCGAAGCGCAGATGCGCGTGCTGCGGCTGGAACAGGCGCTGGAGCTGGAGCGCCTGATCCGCCAGGGCGGCGGCCGCGCACCCGCTGCCGCGGAGGAGCCCAAGGCCGCTCCCGGCTCCTTGCTCGAATTGCCGCTGCCGGAACTGGTGCGGCTGGGGCTGATCTCCAACCGCGCGCTGGTAGTGGCTGCGGCCGCCATCGGCGCGCTCTGGCAGATGTTCCCGCGCGACGTCGCGGAAGATTTCGTCCGCGACCAGGGCCGGCAGGTGTTCGGCTATGCCAGCCAGCTGCAGCTGGACACCCTCCCCCTGATCGGCACCGTCGCCGCCCTTCTGCTGCTGGTCCTGCTGTCGATGTGGCTGATGTCCATCGCGTTGGCGATCGTGCAGTACCACGGCTTCCGGTTGAGCGAAGCCGAGCGCCGCCTCACTGTCGAGCGCGGCCTGCTCACCCGGCTGCGCAGCAGCGTCGCACGCCGCCGCATCCAGGCCTGGACCCTGCGCGAAGGCATGCTGCACCGGCTGTTCCGGCGCCGCCAGCTGCGCGTGGACATCGCCGCCGGTGGCAGCCAGGAACAGGACGGACGCGCCTTGAAGGAACTGGCGCCACTGGCGACGCCCGACGCCTGCGACGAGCTGTTGCGGCATTTCCTTCCCGGGGTGCCATGGCCGCCTGCGCAATGGCAGGCGGTGTCGATGCGCGGCTGGTGGCGGCTGTGCCTGCCTGCGCTGTTCGTCGTCAGTGCGGCGACCCTGCTGGGCTGCCGCGGATTCGGCGCATGGGGGCTGCTGTCCCTGCTGTGGCTGCCCTGGTCCGCGTTCAAGGCGCATCGCCGGGTTTCGCGCATGGGCTACAGCATCGATCCGCGACGGGTGGCGATACGCGGCGGCTGGTGGAGCCGCTGGTGGCGCGTGGCCGAACTGGACAAGCTGCAGGCAGTGCGCCTGGACCGCTCACCGCTGGACCACCATTTCGGCACCGCCACGCTCACCCTCGATACCGCCGGCGCTGCCGGTTCGCCAGCACTGCGGCTGCGTTTCCTCGAGCAAGCGCGCGCCCGCGAACTGATGGACCAACTGGTCCGCGAGATGGCGCGACGCCGGCTGCGCTGGTAGCACGGTTGCAGGCGGTAGCGCCGGCTGCCGGCCGGCAACCGCATGGCGATGGCGATGATCCCGCGGCTGTGGACCAGGCGCCGCGCCCTCAACGCCGCGATGGCCCCCAATAGCCGAGATCGCGACGGATCTGCAGTCCACGCCACGTCGCGCCCAGCGGCTTGCGCCTCAGCGTTCCCAGGCGGCCGGCGATGAAATCCTCGGTGGCGGCGATCACCCGTCCGGAAGAACGCCCGTCACGATAGGGATGGATGGAATCGGCATAGCGGACGATCTCCGCCACCAATGCCGGTTCCGGCGCCAGCGCGCGCGCGAGCATGTCGGGCAACTGCTGCGGATCGTCGAAATCGAGCATGTGCGGCTGCGGCACGCGGTTGCGGAAGGTCACCACCGGCTTGTGCTGGACGATGAACTCCGAAACGATCGACGACGTATCCGAAACCAGCACATCGGCGGCGCGCTGCGCGGCCATCACCTGTTCCGGCTCGATGAAGCGGGCATTGCCGCCAGCCAGCGCGCGGTAGCGCCCGAACAGTTCCGGTGCGCACTTGGGATGCAGGGTCAGCAGCCAATAGCGCTCGCCGCGGGCGATGTCGGCGGCGATGCCCTCGTACAGGTGCGGCGCCGCGCTCAGGCGTTCGGTGAAGGTGGAGCCGAACAGCACCAC
The DNA here is from genome assembly GCF_029959705.1 of Stenotrophomonas sp. PS02297. Classification (NCBI taxonomy): domain Bacteria; kingdom Pseudomonadati; phylum Pseudomonadota; class Gammaproteobacteria; order Lysobacterales; family Lysobacteraceae; genus Stenotrophomonas; species Stenotrophomonas sp. PS02297. Next base: position 26,875 of record NZ_JASCOS010000020.1, read on the forward strand.
CGGCCGGCCGCCGGCCGGCGCGCGCAGGGCGGCGCTTTCCCCGCCATCGTCGCGGAACAGCGGATCGAGCTTCGGCCAGCCGGTTTCCTTCACCGCGAAATGGCCTTCGCGCGCCGCCAGCTCCTGAAACGGGCGCGTCGTCGCCGGCCCCTGCGTGCAGTACAGGTCGAACAGGCCGCGCACCCGGAAATGGCCGCGGGCGTCCTCGCGCTTCTGTACGTTGAAGCCATGGAACAGCTGCACCTTGGCCCCGGCGATGAACGGCGGCACCCAGTTGGCCGCGCTCAGCACCGCGCGCGGACGCATCGCCAGCGCTTGCTCCAGCCCGATCGACGCCACGCCCTCCAGGGTCGCCCCGGCCGCACCGCCGTGGAACCAGGCCGCGACTTCGTGGCCGTCCGCGTGCAACGTCTGCACCAGAGGCGCGAGAATAGGCAGCGCGTAGCGCTCCGTCGCAAACAGCAGGTATCCGGCCATCACCATGTCCTCTCCGACCGCTCCCACCGAACGGCCTCGCATCACGGCCTGCATTATCGCGTTCAACGAAGCCGCGCGCATCGGCGACTGCCTGGCGTCGCTGGCGTTCTGCGACGAGATCGTGGTGGTGGATTCGTATTCCAGCGACGCCACCGTGGCCATCGCGGAGGCCGCCGGCGCGCGCGTGCTGCAACGCGCATTCGACGGATTCCGCAGCCAGAAGGCCTATTGCGTCGAGCAGGCCAGCCACGACTGGGTGCTGTGCCTGGACGCCGACGAGCGGGTGAGCGCCGGACTGCGCGAGGCCATCGAACAGGCGCGCGACAGTGGATTTTCCGGTGTCGCCGGCTATCGCTTCGCACGCCTGTCCGAGTACTTCGGCCGGTTCCTGCGCCACGGCAATGCCTACCCGGACCGCGTGCTGCGCCTGTTCGACCGCCGCCATGGCGGCTGGCGCGGCAAGCGCGAGATCCATGAAGCGGCCAGCGTCGACGGCGCGGTGCGCACGCTGCGTGGCGACCTGATCCACTACCCCTACCGCTCCTTCGAACAGCAGCTGGCCAAGACCCAGCGCTATGCGCGGATGATGGCCGAGCACGAGTTCGCCCGCGGCAAACGCGCCACCCTGGGCAAGCTGGTGCTGGCGCCGGCCTGGCGCTTCTGGCGCGGCTGGCTGCTGCGCGGCGGCTTCCGCGACGGCTGGCACGGCCTGGTCTATGCCTACGTGCGCGCCAACTACGTGCGGCAGAAAACCATCATGCTGTGGCTGCTGCAGAACGGCCAGAACGTGGCCGATCCGCCCGGCGATCAACCCTGAGCGGCACGCGGCCGGGAACCACCGGCCGCCGTGACCAGCGACAGGCCGGCCAGCATGCCGACCAGCGTGGCGTAGGTGCTCACGGTTATCTGGTGGGCGAACATCGACTGGGTCATGCCGCAAAGGATATAGGCGACCACCACCATCACCCCGGCCGCCGCGGGACCACGGAATCCACTTTCGCCGCTGCGGCGATGCAGGTGGATGAAGATCCAAAGCGGCAGGCCATAGATGCACAGCAACAGCAGCAGGCCCGGGACTCCCTGGGTCGCGCCCCATTCGGCGACGTCGTTGTGCGCATGCCCCAGATGGCAACGCGCCTCCATCGCTTCCGCCTGGCGGCAGTCCGGCAGGCGCTGCATGGCGGCGTCGAAATTGCCGATGCCCATGCCCACCCACGGATGTTCGAGGAAGGTATCCCAGGCCACCTGCAGCCGCTCCAGGCGCGCGCCAGCGGACGAATCCACGTCACCGGCCTCGATGCGCTGCACATCGCTGTGCAGCTCGCTCAGGCGGGTACGTTCGCGCAGCTGCGGGATCGCCAGCACCAGCGTGGCCGCGACCAGCACCAGTCCGGCCAGCGAGGCAAGCCGGAGACGCCCGCTGCCCCGGCGTATCGACAGGGCCATCGCGACCAGCAACGCAAGCAGGGCCGGCCATACGCCGCGGCTGCCGCTGAGCAGGACCACTCCGCCACCGGCCGCCATGCCCAGGACAATCCAGCCCCAGCGCTCGGGAGGCCGGCAGAACACCAGCAGAACCATGAACACCACAGTGATGTCGGCCAGCACGATGGAATTGGTCCAGGCCTGGGCGCGTGGCCAGCCATGGGCGACCTGGTAACCGGCGATGGCCAGCGTGGCGAACAGGCCGAACAGCACGCCCCACCACAGCGCCTCCAGCCGCGGGCGGAATGCGCATACCCAGAGCAGCACCCACGGCATGGCCAGGAACCGGGTGCGATACCCCTCGTCCCTGAACACATCGGCGAAATACCACGACGACAACAGCGCCGAGGCCAGCCCGGCCACGGTCAGGGCCAACAGCAGGCATCCGATGACACCGGTGCATGTGCGTGCGCGCCACAGGCGGGAGAAGCCCCAGATACTGGTAACCAGCAGCACCAGGGTGAAGGGCAGCACATTGAATGGCGTGGCGACCATCGCCGCCGGCAGCAGGAACAACCCTGCCGATGCCAGCGTGCCCAATGCATCCTTCCGCTCGAGAGCAGCGGTCGCCGTATAAGTCAGATTGCGTGCCATCCCTGCAACTCTGGAGCCGAAGCCATGAATCATTCCCTACCAGCCAGGCCCAGGACGCAGGAACACGATTCCCGGGCTCGCGGACGTGTCCGCCATACGCGGCAGCCGGCGGACGATACCACGCCGATCTGATTTCCCTATCGGCCGCGTTCCCTCCACCGTTTTTCCTTCGTAACCCGGCAGCCGGCGGCGCCGGCCCGCATCGGTGCGGCCACCTGGTCGACGACGGCCACGGTGCACCCGCCTCGACAACCTCCTTGCCGGCAGCAAGCACGGCGCCGCGCACCCGCGGCACCGGCTTCGAACGGATGCGCCGCGACGTGGCCTTCCCGCGGGTGGAACTGGGCCGCCCCCAATCTGCCGATCCTTGCCGGGCGGGCCCTCTTCATCGGCAGCTGGAGCGTGGCTTCACCCGACCAGCAGGCGTTTTCGCATGGATCACGCTTGCGCCGGGACATCCAGGCGGATGCGCCGGCCCGGCAACGGACTCCACTCGGCTCGCGCGCGACCTGGCCGGATTCCCGCTATCGGCCCTTCACCAGCCGTGCATGGAAAAAGCCATCGCCGCCCTGCTCTCCAGGCAGGCGCTGGCGCGTTCCCGCATCGCCATGGCCGAAAGCCTCGGGCAATCCGTCGACGCGCGCATCCGCCGTCCGGGCGAGGAAGGCAGCGATCTGCTGCTGGTTCTCGCGGCGGAGGATCGAGCAGGTGGCATACAGCAGCACGCCGCCCGGCGCCACCACCTGCCACAGGGCATCGAGCAGCCGCGCCTGCAGGGCGACCAGCGCATCGATGTCGCCGGGGCGGCGGTGCAGCAGCACGTCGGGCTGGCGGCGGACGACGCCGGTGGCCGAACACGGCGCATCCAGCAGCACCGCCTCGAACGGCTCGCCGTCCCACCAGGCATCCAGATCCGCCGCGTCCGCCGCCCGTACCTGCGCCGAAGCGCCCACGCCGGTGCGGTCGAAGGTCTCGCGGATGCGCTGCAGGCGCCGCGCATCCACGTCCAGCGCCAACAGGCGCAGCGCCGGGTCACGCTCGAGCAGGTGCGCCGCCTTGCCGCCGGGAGCGGCGCAGGCGTCCAGGACCCTGGCCCCGGGACTCGGCGCCAGCGTATCGGCCACCTGCTGCGCCGACAGGTCCTGCACCGACACCGCGCCCTCGCCGAAACCGGGCAGGCTGGCGACCGGCACCGCGACCGGGAGCCGGATCGCGTCGGCGGCCAGGGCCGAGATCTCGGCATCGATGCCGGCGGCGCGCAGTTGTTCGAGGTAGGCGTCGCGTGAGTACCGCTGCCGGTTGACCCGCAGCCACAGCGGCGCCGGCTGCAGGCTGGCGGCGAACACCGCATCCGCCTGCGCCGGCCAGTCCCGGCGCACCCGATCCCGCAGCCACTGCGGCCAAGCGTCTTCGGCGCGGGCAGCGGGAAAACCCTCGCGCTGCGCCCGGCGCAGCACCGCGTTGACCAGCCCGGCCTGGCGCTCGCGCCCCAGCGCGCGCACCGCCTCGACCGTGGCCGACAGCGCGGCATGGGCCGGCAGTTCCAGCGCGTCGAGCTGGGCGAAGCCGGCCAGCAGCAATCCCATCAGGTCGCCATCGCGCGGCCCCAGTGGCTTCTGCAGCCATTGCCGCAGCGCCTGTTCGTATACCGTGCGGCGGCGCAATGCGGCGAAGCAGATCGCCTCGAGCAGGGCGCGGTCGCGGCCGTCGTCCAGCTTCGGCAGGGTCGCCGCCAGTTCCGCCTTGAGCGAACGGCCGCGGCCGATGACTGCCGCCAACACCTTGGCCGCCAGCAGGCGCGTCTGCACGCCCGGCTGCTGCGCGGCGCCGCCCTTCCACGGTCCGGATGCCGAAACCACCATCCGCTCAGCCCTCTACCGGCAGGTCGCGGCGGGCATTGAGGTAGTCGGCGGCGGTGATCGCCTTGCCTCCCTCGCGCTGCACCACGCGCAGCCGCAGCGCGCCCTGGCCGCAGGCGATGTCGATGCCATCGCGGGATGCACCGATCACCGTGCCCGGCGCCTTGCCGCGGTTGTCGTCGATGGGCACCGCGCCATGGATGCGCACGCGCTCGCCCGCCAATGCGGCTTCGGCCACCGGCCACGGATTGAAGGCGCGCACCCGCCGCGCCAGCGCGGCGGCGTCCTGGTTCCAGTCCAGCCGCGCCTCGGCCTTGTCGAGCTTGTGCGCATAGGTGACGCCGGCCTCCGGCTGTACCTGCGGTACCGGCTTGAGGCCCGCGCGCAGCAGCCCCAGGCCGTCGGACAGCACCCGCGCGCCCATCTCGGCCAGGCGGTCGTGCAGCAGACCGCCGGTATCGGTGTCGCTGATCGGGGTGCTCTGGTGCAGCAGTACCGGCCCGGTATCCAGGCCTGCCTCCATCTGCATCAGGCAGACGCCGGTCTCGCTGTCGCCGGCCTCGATCGCACGCTGGATCGGCGCCGCGCCGCGCCAGCGCGGCAACAGCGAGGCATGCACGTTCCAGCAGCCATGGGTGGGAATGGCAAGCACCGCCCTGGGCAGGATCAGCCCATAGGCGACCACGATCATCAGGTCCGGCTGCAGGTCGCGCAGTTGCCGCTGGGCCTCGGGGGTCTTCAGGCTCTCGGGCTGGAACACCGGAATGCCGCGGGCGATGGCGTCGAGCTTGACCGGCGACGGCATCAGGCCGCGGCCGCGGCCGGCCGGGCGGTCGGGCTGGGTGTAGACCGCGACCACCTCGTGGCGGCGCGCGGCCGCGCCAAGCGAGGCGACGGCGAATTCCGGCGTACCGGCAAAAACGATTCTCATGGCAATCCAACTCCCGGAAAGAACGACGGCGCCGGGGGGCGGCGCCGTGCGATGCGCTGGTGCGCGATCCCGGCCAGGCCGGGCAGCCCGGCTCAGGCGACGTGCTTGCGCTGCTTGGCCAGCTTCTTGCGCACCATTTCGCGCTTGAGCGGCGAGAGGTAATCGATGAACAGCTTGCCGTCCAGGTGGTCCATCTCGTGCTGGATGCAGGTGGCCAGCAGGCCATCGGCGGCCAGTTCCCGCTCGCGGCCCTCGCGGTCCAGGAAGCGCACGACGATGTTGTCGGCACGGGTCACGTCGGCATAGATGCCGGGCACCGACAGGCAGCCTTCCTGGTATACGCGGCCGCTTTCGCTGGCGCTGGCGATCTGTGGGTTGATGAACACCTGCGGCGCGTCGTGCTCCTCGCTCACGTCGATGACCATGAAGCGCTTGTGCACGTCCACCTGGCTGGCGGCCAGGCCGATGCCCGGGGCGTCGTACATGGTCTGGAGCATGTCGTCGAGCAGCTGCTGGAAGGCCGGCGTGGTCACTTCGGCGGCGTCGACCAGGGCCGCCTTGGTGCGCAGCCGCGGGTCGGGGAATTCAAGAATGGGCAGGAGGGCCATGGGGTGCACCGGATGGGAGATGCCGCACAATTCGGCAGGACGTCCCAATTCTAGCGCCTGCGCTTGCCCGGCGCCCCGGGTTCTGCACTATAGTGCGCGGACCTGTTGGGGAATCAGGCAGATCGCAGCCATGCTGAAACAATTACGTACGGTCGCCGCCGTCGCGTTGCTGACCGTGACGACCTATGCCGTGGCGGTGGAGACCGACGCCACCCATCCCGACACCTATGTGGTGCGAAAGGGCGACACGCTCTGGGATATCGCCGCCCGTTTCCTGAAGAAGCCGTGGCTTTGGCCGGAAATCTGGCAGGCCAACCCGCAGGTCAAGAATCCGCACCTGATCTATCCTGGCGACGTCCTGAGCCTGGCCTACCTGGACCGGGTGACGCCGCAGGGGACGATCCAGCCGGGCAGGCGCGACGAGGCGCCGATCAATGCGATCCCGCTGGCCGAGGTTGAACCGTTCCTGAAGAACCTGACCGTCATGGACAGCTTCAAGGAGCTGCCCTACGTCGTCGGCCTGGAAGACAACCGCATGCGCGGCAGTGCCGGGCAGCAGGCCTATGTACGCGGCCTGCAGAACGCCCAGCCCGGCCAGCGCTATGCCGTGCTGCGGCCCACGGTCCGTTACGGCCAGCCCAAGCCCAGCGACGACCTGGACGAACGCGGCAACACCACGCCGTTCACCGGCGACCTGTGGAAGAGCTACATCTCCAGCAGCGACCGCCACGAACTGCTGGGCTACGAACTGGCCCAGGTCGCGGTCGGCACGGTGCGCCACATCGGCAGCGGCGAGCGCGAAGCCTCCACCCTGCTGCTGCAGGACAGCGGTCGCGAAGTCCGCGCCGGCGACCGCCTGGTACCGGTGCAGGCCAACCCGTACGACCTGCAGTTCGTGCCGCATGCGCCCTCCGCGGCGGTCGCCGACGGTCACCTGCGCGTGCTGGCTGTCGCCGATACCCTGACCTCGGGCGGGCCGCGCGACGTCATCGCCATCTCCGGCGGCGCACGCGACGGCATCGACAACGGCACCGTGTTCTCGGTCTGGCGCAGCAGCCGCCATGTCATCGACCGCGTGACCGGCATGACGAGCTCGCGTGCGGACGACGCGCTGAAGCCCGGCGCCGGCCGCGTGTCGCTGCCGGCCGAGTATGCCGCCCATGCGATGGTGTTCCGTACCTTCGACAAGGTCAGTTATGCGCTGGTGATGGAAGGCAGCAAGCCGGCCCGCGTCGGTTACGAGCTCAGGCATCCGGACGCCCAGTAAGCGGCGCGGCACAATCCTACGCAGCAGCACGACGGCGCCCGAGGGCGCCGTCGTGGTTTCCGGACCAGCATGCGCGCATGCCAGTCCTTCCAGACCTCGCCGCCGAGCGCGGGCATGAAGCCGAGGCCCTGTTGGCGCTGGTCCTGGCCGGTGGCCCGGCGCGACCACTGCGCGACCTGCTCGAACACTTCGGCAATGCCCGCGACGCGCTGGCGGCCGGGCTCCCTGCATGGCGGGTCGCCGGCCTCGGCCCGCAGCAGATGCAGGCGCTTGCCGTCGCGGCGCCCGGGCGCATGGAGCAGGTCCGCCGCTGGCTGGACCATCCGCGCCACCACCTGCTCGGCTGGCGTGATCCCGACTACCCGCCGCTGCTGCGCAGTTGCCCGAATCCGCCGGTCGCCGTGTTCGTCGACGGCGACCCGGTGCAGCTGTGGCAGCCCGCCATCGCCATCGTCGGCAGCCGCAACCCCAGCGCGGCCGGGCGTGACAACGCCTACGAGTTCGCCAGCGCCCTGTCGGCAAGCGGCCTGTGCGTCGGCAGCGGCCTGGCGGCGGGCATCGATGCGGCCGCGCATCGCGCCGCGCTCGACGGGGGCGGCAGCACGTTCGCGGTGATCGGCACCGGCCCGGACCTGGCCTACCCGCACCGGCACGCCGTCCTCCAGGAACAGATCGCCGCCGCCGGTGCGGTGGTCAGCGAGTACCCGCCAGGCACGCCCGCGCGCAGCGGCCAGTTTCCCGCCCGCAACCGGCTGCTGGCCGCGCTCTGCCTGGGCACGGTGGTGATCGAGGCGGCCGAGCGCTCCGGCGCGCTGATCACCGCCCGGCTGGCCGCGGAAGCCGGGCGCGAGGTGTTCGCGATGCCCGGCTCGATCCGCAACCCCATGGCGCGCGGCTGCCATCGCCTGATACGCGACGGTGCAACATTGGTGACACAGCCCGCCGACATTCTTGAAGGCGTGGCCAATCTGGCCGGCGAACTGGCAGGCGCCTTGCAAAACCGGTTGTTGACCCCCATTCCGGATGCGCCGGGCGCCCCTTGCCCGGCCCCCACCCTGCCGGACCAGGACTACCAGCGCTTGTGGAATGCGCTGGGCCACGACCCCACCGGTATGGATTCGCTGATCAGGTGTACTGGATTGACGGCCAGCAGGCTGTCATCCATGCTGCTGGTCATGGAACTGGAAGGAAAGGTGTCGTCCGCATACGGCTGCTACACCCGCACCTGAGGTTCCTTCACCTCCACAGCGCCGCATGGCGCAGGCCGAGGGCAATGAAAGAGAGCATTCTGGACGTCCTGCTGTATCTGTTCGAACACTATTTCAGCGAGGACGCCGATCTCATAAGAGACCGCGACTCCCTGCAGAACGGCCTGATCCAGGCCGGTTTCAGCCCCACCGAGATCAGCAAGGCCTTCGACTGGCTCGATGCGCTGGCCGAGCAGCGGCCGGCCGTAGGCCAGCCGCGGGTGGACGGGCCGGTACGCATCTTCCATGGTCCGGAACTGGACAAGCTGGACGTGGAGAGCCGCGGCTTCCTGCTGTTCCTGGAACAGCACGGCATCCTCGACGCCGACCAGCGCGAACTGGTGCTGGACCGGGCGATGGCGCTGGACCAGGACGAACTGGACCTGGACGACCTCAAGTGGGTGGTGCTGATGGTGCTGTTCAACCAGCCGGGCGCGGAAGCGGCCTATGCCTGGATGGAAACGCAGATGTTCCTTGACGAACCCGAGCCGCTGCACTGAAGAAGAGCCGTAGCGCCAATCCCCCTGCGGGATTGGCGAAGAAGCCGCGCCGCAAGGCTTTGTCAGCGGTTCTGATGGCGAACGCGATACCGCGCGCGGGCGGAAAGCGGCTGGGCGCGGGCGTCTGAACGACAAGCCGTAGTACGAGGCTTCGCCCCGCGCCTTCATCCAGCCTGTGGGCCCGCTCTCCCCGCATCGGTCGCGCACCAGGTTCGCCCCTCCATGGACAGCCGCAAGGAATCCCCCGTGAGCCAGTGGTTCTATGCCGAAGGCAACCGCGAACGCCGTGGTCCTCTGCCCGCCGCGAACATCGCCGAACTGTTCCGCTCCGGCCGCATCGCCGACGACACCCTGGTCTGGCGCGAAGGCGCCGCCGACTGGCGGCCGCTGCGCGACTTCGCCGCCGAACTCGGCCTGGACATGCCGGTCGGCATCCCACCGGAACCGTCCGCGCCGCCGTTGCCGCCACCGGTACAGCACGCTCATGTCGTCGCGCCGGCACCGCCTCCCCGCTCCGGGCTGTCCGGCTGCGCCGTCATCGGCATCATCGCCGCGGTGGCGGGCGTCGCGCTGCTGGCGCTCGTCGGCATCCTCGCCGCGATCGCGGTCCCGGCCTACAACGACTACCTGCTGCGCTCGAAAATGGCGGTCGCGCGGGGACAACTGCAGCCGTTGACCCACGAAGTCGCCCATTTCGCCGCCGCCAACGGGCACTGCCCGGTCAATGGCGACGACGGCTTCGACGATCCCGAAGGCTATGCCGCCGGCGATGTCGCGAGCGTGCGCGTGGGCCGGTTCGAGAACGGCCACTGCGGGCTGGAGGCGACGTTCCGGATGCCCGGCAAGCAGATGCTCGACGGCAAGCACCTCTGGCTCGACTACGATACGCAGGCCGACACGTGGACCTGCAGCTCCGATGTGGCGGACAAATATCTGCCAGCCAGTTGCCGCGGCTGAGCCGGGGCGAACCGAACCTTACGGGGAATATTGATGAGTCAGTGGTATTACGCCGATGCCAGGCGCGAGCGGCATGGGCCGGTCGAGGCCGACACCCTCCGCGACAAGTTCCGCAGGAACGAGCTGGACCTCTCCACCCTGGTCTGGCGCGAAGGCATGCCGCAATGGCAGCCGCTCTCGGCGATGGCCGAGGAACTGCAGCTGCTGGTGCAGGCCGACACCGGCGGCGGCATCGACCTGCGCGCGGACTACCAGGCCATCGAGGACGGCACCGCCGTCGCGAAGGCCAGCGCGGCGGCGGCCATTGCCGAATCGCCCTATGCGGCGCCCGGGAGCGTGACCCTCGACACCAATCGAGTGATCGCCAGCGGTGACGTGGTCCATGCTGGTTTCCTGCGACGCCTGGCCGCCTCCCTCGTCGATTCTTTCGTCACTGGCATCATCACCTGGATCCTGTTGATCCCGATCATGCTGTTGATGGGCGTCGGCCTGGGCACCTTGGCCGACCCGGAGAACATCGCCAGCCTGGGCGCCATGCTGGGCTTCCAGGGACTGATGTACCTCGTCAGCTTCCTCGTTCCGTGCCTCTATTTCGGCTGGATGCAGTCTTCCACCAGCATGGCCAGCCTGGGCAAGATGGTGGTCGGCATCAAGGTCGTGCGGGGCAACGGCGAACGCGCAAGCTTTTGGCGCAACTTCCTGCGCTATCTGGCCATGATGGTTTTCGGCATGGTCACCTGCTACGTCGGCTTCCTCATCACCGCCTTCATGGTGGCGATGACCGAGCGCAAGCAGGGCCTGCACGACATGATCTGCGACACCCTGGTCGTGGACAAATGGGCGTTCACCGACCATCCGCAATGGCAGCAGCGCGGCCTGGGCACGGCGACCATCGTGATTCTTTCGATCTTCGGCCTGCTGGTGGTGGGCGGCACCATCGCCATGCTGGCGCTGATCGGCATCGCCTCCTCCAAATTCAGCTGAATCACATGCCGCCGCTTGACAACGGCGGCCTCTCCGTGATTTCTCTGGACAAGAAAAGCTGAACGCCCGGGTCCTGCCCGGGCGTCGGCATATGCGGATCGGCCGCCGCGGCTTCACTAACGGGCGCGTTTGCGCCACCCTAGCGCCCCCACCGGGCCCAGCCCTCCCCCGCAAGAATCCACTGACATGCCCAAGCACCTGCTCATCGTCGAATCGCCCGCCAAGGCCAAGACGATCAACAAATACCTCGGCAAGGACTTCACCGTCCTGGCCTCGTATGGGCATGTGCGCGACCTGGTGCCGAAGGAAGGCGCGGTCGATCCTGACCATGGCTTCGCCATGCGCTACGACCTGATCGAGAAGAACGAGAAGCATGTCGAGGCCATCGCCAAGGCCGCCAAGAGCGCCGACGACATCTATCTGGCGACCGACCCGGACCGCGAGGGCGAGGCGATCAGCTGGCACATCGCGGAAATCCTGAAGGAGCGTGGGCTGCTCAAGGACAAATCGATGCAGCGCGTGGTCTTCACCGAGATCACGCCGCGCGCGATCAAGGAGGCGATGAACCAGCCGCGCGCCATCGCCGACGACCTGGTCGATGCCCAGCAGGCGCGCCGGGCGCTCGATTACCTGGTCGGCTTCAACCTCTCCCCGGTGCTGTGGCGCAAGGTGCAGCGCGGCCTGTCCGCCGGCCGCGTGCAGAGCCCGGCGCTGCGCATGATCGTCGAGCGCGAGGAGGAGATCGAGGCATTCAAGGCGCGCGAATACTGGTCCATCGAGGCCGACTGCGCGCACCCGACCCAGCATTTCTCGGCCAAGCTGATCAAGCTGGACGGGCAGAAGTTCGAACAGTTCACCATCACCGACGGCGACACCGCCGAAGCCGCTCGCCTGCGCATCCAGCAGGCCGCGCAGGGCCGCCTGCACGTCACCGACGTCGCCAGCAAGGAGCGCAAGCGCCGCCCGGCGCCGCCGTTCACCACCTCCACCCTGCAGCAGGAGGCCTCGCGCAAGCTCGGCTTCACCACGCGCAAGACCATGCAGGTGGCGCAGAAGCTGTACGAAGGCGTGGCGATCGGCGAGGAAGGCACGGTCGGCCTGATCTCCTACATGCGTACCGACTCGGTGAACCTGTCGCAGGACGCGCTGGTCGAGATCCGCGACGTGATCGCACGCGACTACGGCACCGCCTCGCTGCCGGACAAGCCCAATACCTACACCACCAAGAGCAAGAACGCGCAGGAAGCGCACGAAGCGGTGCGCCCCACTTCGGCGCTGCGCACGCCGGCGCAGGTGGCGTCGTTCCTGTCCGACGACGAGCGCAGGCTGTACGAGCTGATCTGGAAGCGCGCGGTGGCCTGCCAGATGATCCCGGCCACCCTCAACACCGTCAGCGTCGATCTTTCCGCCGGCAGCGAGCATGTGTTCCGCGCCAGCGGCACCACCGTGGTGGTGCCGGGCTTCCTCGCCGTCTACGAAGAGGGCAAGGACAGCAAGAATGCGGAAGACGAGGACGAAGGCCGCAAGCTGCCGACGATGAAGCCCGGCGACAACGTGCCGCTGGAACGCATCGCCGCCGACCAGCACTTCACCCAGCCGCCGCCGCGCTTCACCGAAGCGGCGCTGGTCAAGGCGCTGGAGGAATACGGCATCGGCCGTCCCTCGACCTACGCCTCGATCATCCAGACCCTGCTGTTCCGCAAATACACCGAGATGGAAGGCCGCAGCTTCAAGCCGACCGACGTGGGCCGCGCGGTCAGCAAGTTCCTGTCCAGCCACTTCACCCGCTACGTCGACTACGACTTCACCGCCAAGCTCGAGGACGAGCTGGACGCGGTGTCGCGCGGCGAGGAGGAGTGGGTGCCGCTGATGGAGCGCTTCTGGGGCCCGTTCAAGGAGCTGGTCAGCGACAAGAGCGAGTCGCTGGACCGCACCGACGCCGGCAGCGCGCGCGTGCTCGGCACCGACCCGGCGAGCGGCAAGGAAGTGAGCGCGCGCATCGGCCGCTTCGGCCCGATGGTGCAGATCGGCACCGTGGAAGACGAGGAAAAGCCCAAGTTCGCCTCGCTGCAGCCCGGCCAGAGCATCTATTCGATCTCGCTGGACGACGCGTTGAAGCTGTTCGACATGCCGCGCAAGCTCGGCGCCGACGCCAACGGCGAGGAAGTGAGCGTGGGCATCGGCCGCTTCGGCCCGTTCGCCAAGCGCGGCAGCACCTATGCCTCGCTGAAGAAAGAAGACGACCCGTACAAGATCGACCTGGCCCGCGCCGTCTTCCTGATCGAGGAGAAGGAAGAGATCGCGCGCAACCGCATCATCAAGGAGTTCGAGGGCTCGGACATCCAGGTGCTCAATGGCCGCTTCGGCCCCTACATCAGCGACGGCACCCTCAACGGCAAGATTCCGAAGGACCGCGAGCCGGCCTCGTTGACCCTGGCCGAAGTGCAGCAGCTGATGGCCGAGACCGGCAAGCCGGCGCGCAAGGGCTTCGGCGCAAAGAAGGCCGCGGCCAAGAAGACGGCGGTGAAGAAGGCAGCGGTGAAGAAGGAAGCTGCGCCGAAGAAGACAGCCGCCAAGAAGGCGGTGAAGAAGGCGGCCGGCAAGACGGCGATCAAGAAGACCGCTGCCAAGAAGACCGTGGTGAAAAAGGCCACGCAGGCCGACGACGCACCGCCGTTCTGACCCCCTGCCGCGCCGGCAGGAGGATAATCGGCACTCCCGCAGCAGGCCGCCCACCGGGCGGCCTGCTGCTATGCGTTCCACCCGCGCCTGCGTACCTTGTACTTCGCCCCAAACGGTGCCGACCATGCCTGAACTCGATCTGCAGACCGCCATTCCCGCGCTGCGCGCCGGTGGCGTCATCGCCTACCCGACCGAAGCGGTCTGGGGGCTGGGCTGCGACCCGTCCAACGAAGCGGCCGTCATGAAGCTGCTGGCGCTCAAGCAGCGCCCAGTCGAGAAGGGCATGATCCTGGTCGCCGCGGCAACGGCGCAGCTGGAGGGATGGGTGCGGCTCGACGCGCTGGCCGGCGACCGCCGGCAGGCCGTTCTCGACAGCTGGCCCGGCGCCAATACCTGGATCGTCCCGGCCGGCCCGCTCGCCCCGCGCTGGATCACCGGCGAACATGACGGCATCGCCGTGCGGGTCAGCGCGCATCCGCTGGTACGCGCCCTGTGCCAGGCCTGGGGCGGTCCGCTGGTCTCGACCAGCGCCAACCTTGCCGGCCAGCCCCCGGCGCGCGACCGCAGCCAGCTCGACCCGGTCCTGCTCGCTCGGCTTGATGGCCTGCTCGCCGGCGCCACCGGCGGCCTGGCCCAGCCCACCCGCATCCGCATCGCCGCCACCGGACAGGTGCTGCGCGACTGAGCCGGCAGGAATGCCGGTGGCGATGCCGCATCGCCGCGCGCCACCGCCTCATGGCCTGCTCCGGCTGATCGATGCCGGTGGAGCGGCGGCTGTCCAGGCGCATACCGCGGCACGATCGCCACCTCGGGTACGGCCTGGCTTCCGCATCGCCGCACGCGCGTCCCCGGCATGCGCCCGGCCGGGGCGGTCCCTGCGGCATATCCCCTTGGCCCGACACCGCCCGGAGGCTTGCGCCATCGGCCATATGCGGCAACATGGCGGCATGCGCCTCCGCCTGCTCCTGCCCGGGTTCCTCGCCCTGCTGGCCGCCGCGGTGCCGGCCGCCGAGCCGGTGCCCACCGGCAGCGTACGCATCTATCGCTGCGTGGCGAGCAACGGCGCGGTCGCGCTGCAGGACGCCCCCTGCGGCGACGGACACCGCCAGCAGGTGCTGGACATGCAGCGTCCGCAGGATCCGCCTCCCGGGCCGGGGCCGGCGCCCTCCATGCCAGCCCCGGCCATGCCGGCCGAGCGCGAGATCCGCATCGTCACCGTGCAGCCGCCGCAACCGCTTTACGAATGCATCGCTCCGGATGGCGGGCGCTATACCAGCGACGACGGCGTGGGCAACCCGCGCTGGGTGCCGCTGTGGGTCGACGGCCATTACCCGCCCGTGACCATGGGCGGCAGCGTTTCAGGCAGCGTCAGCCTCGGTTCCGGCACGGTCGCCATCCAGAGCGGGCGACCCGGCCACGACCATCCGCGGCCCCATCGGGGCGGGCCTGCGGTCGCCACCGGCACCTGGGTCCGCGATGCCTGCCACCCGCTGCCGCAGCCGGAAGTCTGCGCACGCCTGCGCGACCGCCGCTGGGAACTGGTGCGCCGCTACAACAGCGCCCTGCAGAGCGAGCGCCAGGCGCTCACCCGCGAGCAGCGCGGCATCGAGGCGCGGCTGGAACGGGATTGCGGCGGCCATTGAGGCCAACAGGCGTCCGGCCGCCGGTGCGGCCGCCCGCGGAGCCGGGCCTCAGAACCCGTAGCGCAGGAAACCGCCGTCCACCGCGATGCATTCGCCGGTGACGTAGCTCGATGCCGGCAGGCACAGGAAGCCGACCGCGGCGGCGACTTCCTCCGGCTCGCCGATGCGGCGCATCGGCGTGCGCGCGATCACTTCGTCGTAGTAATCCGCGTCCGACAGCGGTCCGGAGGTGCGACGGGTGCGGATGTACCAAGGCGCCACCGAATTCACGCGGATGCCATCCTCGGCCCATTCGCAGGCCAGGTTGCGGGTCATCTGCTGCAGCGCCGCCTTGGTCATGCCGTAGACCACGCCGCTGCGCACGTGGGTGATGCCGGAAACGCTGCCGACGTTGACGATGGCCGACGCGGCGTGGCGCGTGAGCAGCGGGTAGGCATGGCGCGACAGTTCGAACGCGGAGAACAGATTGGTCTCGAAGATGCCGCGCCATTCGTCTTCGCTGTAGTCGTTGGCCGGCCGGGTGATGTTGCCGCCGGCGTTGTTGACCAGCAGGTTCAGTCCGCCATGGTCCTCGGCCCAGTCCAGGATCGCGTGGCGGTCCTCGTCGTCGGCGACATCGGCGGACAGGCCATGGATCTGGCGGCCGGGGAATTCGTCGGCCAGGTCGTCGCGCACCTGCGCCAGCGCATCGGCGTCGCGCGCCACCATCAGCAGGTCGGCGCCGAAACCGAGCAGTTCGCGCGCGATCGCCAGGCCGATGCCGGCGCTGGCGCCGGTGATCAATGCGGTCTGTCCGTCCAGCCGCCAGCGGTTCGTGTTCATGCGCCGTAGCATACCGCCGACCCCACGACCGGCCCATGCCGATGATCCCTCCGGCCCCTCGACCGGACACCGCGGCGTTCGCCCTGGCCCTGCTGCCGTGCGGGAGCGAAGCCGCACGGGCGCAGGCACTGTTCGCCGGCGTGCGGGCCGGCATGACGGCGGAAAGGTAATGGCGGCGGTGCCGGATGCGGGCTCGCCGTCCGGACCGCACCACCTGCGGGAAGCGATGAGGAGCGCGTACGACCGCGACGACCGGTTGTCGCAGCTGACGCCCGGCCCCGTACGCCGCGACCTGCCGCCGACGGAGGCGCTGACGACCTGCGATGCGGTGCTGGCCGTGATGACGGCCCGCCATGGAACGCCATCGCGACAGCAGGATCTGCTCGACGATTCTTGGTGCCGGAGCGCGAGGCACCCCGGCGCCAGGGCGACAGCGACATCCCCCTTCCCTGCCTCGGCGATGGCGACGGTTGAGGCCGGCACCTGCCGCTGTTGGACGTGGCGTTCCGGCCGATACGGCGGAACCGAACGCCGTCGGGCGCGCATGCCTCCCTTCATGGCGATGTGTCAGGATGTCGCCAGCTTCCACAGGAGCGTGCCGATGGATATCCGTCATTGCCTGTTGCCCTCGACCCTGGTCCTGCTGGCCGGTTGCAGCAATCCGCAGCCGCCGGAGACCGAGCGCCGGCCCGATCCGCAGGCCGCGGCGATGCGCGAGGCCATCGCGCAACCGCTGGCCGACGCCAAGGCCGCCGCGGCCGCGACCGAAGAAGCGGCCAAGGCGGAGCAGAAAGCCATGCAGGCGGCGGACGCCGCCCCGTAGCAGCGCGTCCTGGTGCGCAACGAGCCCTGTGCGGCTCCCGCGGCAACGGCCAGCGGATCCGCGCGCGTAGACCAGACGGGAAAGCCCATCGCCCCTGGAAGGGCGCGCCGCATATGACAACGCCGCCCGAAGGCGGCGTTGTCAGGTCACGTGGCGGCGGCCATCACAGCCCGCAGAAGCAGTAGGCCAGCGCCTTCACCGGCGCGCCGTTGCGGTCCTTCACTGCGTCCTCGACGAAGCGCAGCTGGGTGTCCATCTCCGGCATCGTGCGCGCCAGCATCATCCGCGCCAGGCCGGAATCGGACAGCATCCAGGCGCCGGCGCGGCTGCCGGCGAAGCCGGTCATGAACTGCGCGAACGGCGTGGCCGCTTTTTCGATGTAACGCACGCGGTACTTGTCCTGCGCGCCGAGTTTGGCGCGCGTGGCGGCGTCGGCCACCGCAGCCTTCAGCCCGCCGAATTCGTCCACCAGCCCGCGCTCCTTGGCCTGCGCGCCGCTCCATACGCGGCCGCGCGCCACTTCGTCGATGGCGTCCACGTTGCGGTCGCGCGCCTGCGCCACCTTGCCGGTGAAGTCGGCGTAACCCTTGTCGATGACCGACTGGATCACGCGGCCCACCGCCGGGTCCATCGGCCGGGTGACGTCGAACGCGCCGGCGAAGCGGGTGGTGCCCACGCCGTCGGTGTGCACGCCGATCTTGTCCAGACTGCGGGCGAAGTTGGGGATCATGCCGAAGATGCCGATCGAGCCGGTGATGGTCGATTCGTCGGCATAGATGCGGTCGGCGTTCATGCTGATCCAGTAGCCGCCGGAGGCGGCCATGTCGCCCATCGACACCACCACCGGCTTGCCGGCGGCCTTGAGCGCGTCCACCTCGCGGCGGATCTGCTCGGAGGCGAACACCTCACCGCCCGGTGAGTCCACGCGCAGCACCACGGCCTTGACGTCGTCGTCGTCGCGCGCGGCACGCAGCAGCGCCGAGGTGGAGACGCCAC
Source organism: Stenotrophomonas sp. PS02297 (assembly GCF_029959705.1). Classification (NCBI taxonomy): domain Bacteria; kingdom Pseudomonadati; phylum Pseudomonadota; class Gammaproteobacteria; order Lysobacterales; family Lysobacteraceae; genus Stenotrophomonas; species Stenotrophomonas sp. PS02297. The sequence goes on from NZ_JASCOS010000020.1 coordinate 44,750, forward strand.
CGACGCGGCCGGCAGGCAGGTCGCCGCCGGCGATCTCGCCTTCGGCCACCACCACCGCCACCTGCGGACGGTTGTCGATCGGCGAACGGTGCGCATCGATCTGGGTCAGGTAGTCGCCCAGCGCGATCTGGCGGAATCCGCCATCGGCATCGTTGTCGGCCACGCCGCGGTCGGTGAGCAGCGCTTCCACTTCCTCGCGGGTTTTCAGCCCGTCCACCAGCTTCTGCTGCAGGGCGAAGCGCGCCAGGTCGCCGCCGGCGGCGGCGATGCCCTCGGGCAGGGTATCGATGCCGGCGGCCAGCTGCGCGGCGTCGAGCTTGCGCGCACTGGCGATGTCGCCCAGGTAGCGCTGCCACACGTCGTTCATCCAGAACAGGTCGGCTTCCTTGGCCTGCGGCGAAGCGGCATCGAGCACGTAGGGCTCGGCGGCGGACTTGTATTCGCCCACCTTGAACAGGTGCACGTCCACGCCCAGCTTGTCCTGCAGGCCGCTGCGGAAGTACTGGCGGTAACGCCCCAAGCCCTCCAGCAGCAGGCTGCCCATCGGATCGAGATAGACCTCATCGGCCTGCGCGGCCAGCAGGTACTGCGACTGGCTCATGTTTTCGCTGAAGGCGACCAGCTGCTTGCCGGAGGCGCGCAGTTCCTGCAGCGCCACGGCTACCTCGCGCATCGAGGCGAAACCCGATGGCTGCAGCTTGTCCAGCTCCAGCACCACGCGCTCGATCTTCTTGTCGTCGCGCGCGGCTTCGATCGCGCGGACCAGGTCGCGCAGCTGGAGTTCCTCGGCGTTGTTGTCGCCCACCATCTTGGCCAGCGCGCGGCTGACCGGATCGGTGCTGTACTGCTCGACCAGCCGGCCTTCCGGGGCGATGACCAGGGTGGTGCGGTCCTGCAGCACCTTGGCCGACGAGGCGCCCTTGCCCATCGCCACCAGGAACACGATCAGCAGCAGGAACAACAGGCCGAAGAACAGCAGGTTGAGGATCAACCGCCGGGTGAAGTTCATGACGTCCCACAGCCCGACGAAGAAGCTGGCGATGGGGTTGCGGCGGGGCAGCGGTGGGGGGTTCATGGATGCTCCGGAAGGGGCTTGTTGCAACGCAGGATACCCATGATCGGCAAGGCCGGCATGGGCTTCAAGTCAGGGTGCCGCAGGATGGAACAGGCGCTGGCTGCTGACCCGCAGGCGCCAGCCCATCAGCACGGCGGCGGCGGTCAGGCCCATGATCAGGCCGACCCACATGCCCTGCGGTCCCCAGCCCAGGCCGAGGCCGAGGCCGGCGCCGAGCGGCATGCCCACGCCCCAGTACGCGAACATGGCGATGAACATCGGCACGCGGGTGTCCTTGAGCCCGCGCAGCGCGCCGGCCGAAAGCACCTGGATGCCGTCGGGGAACTGGAAGGTGGCCGCGTACAGCAGCAGGGTGGAGGCCAGCGCCGCCACGGCCAGGTCGTCGGTATACAGCCGCACCACCGCGTCGTGGCCCAGCAGCAGCACGGTGATCGACAGCATCTGGGTGACCAGCACGATGGCGTAGCCGGCCCAGGTGGCGCGGCGCACGCCCAGCGGATCGTTGCTGCCCACGGCGTGGCCGACGCGCACGGTGGTGGCCTCGGCCACGCCCATCGGGATCATGAAGCACAGCTGGGCGACGTTGATCGCGATCTGGTGCGCACTGGCCTCGACCGCGCCGATGCGGCCGATCAGCAGCGCGGTGATGATGAAAAGACCGCCCTCCATCAGCACGGTGACGCCGATCGGCAGGCCGGTGCGCAGCAGGTCCCAGATCGCGCGCCAGCGCGGCGGTTCGAAATGCCCGAACAGCTGCAGGTGGGCAAAGCGCCGGGTCTTCCACAGGTAGGCGGCGAAGCACAGCGCCTGCAGCCACATCGTCACCGACGAGGCGATGCCCAGGCCTTCGGCACCCAGTTCGGGGAAACCGAACCTGCCGTTGCACAGCGCATAGCCCAGTGGCCCCAGCACCAGCAGCCCGCCGAAGCCGAGCAGCATGGTCGGCAGCGTCCAGTGCATGCCTTCGCTCAGGTAGCGCATGCAGAAGTACAGCGTCAGCGCCGGCACGCCCCAGCGGATCGCGTGCAGGAAGCCGGTGGCTCCGGGCACGATATCCGGGGCGATGCCGAAGGCCGGCAGGAACGCCGGCACCACGCTGAGGAAGGCGAACATCAGCACGCTCAGGCCCACGCCCAGCCACAGCGCCTGGCGGAACAGCGGGCCGATGTCGCGCTCGCGGCCGGCGCCATTCAACTGCGACACCGAAGCGGTCAGCGAGATCAGGGTGCCGATCGGCACCAGCATCGGCAGCCACAGCAGGGCGGTGCCGATGCTGACCGCGGCGAAGGTATCGGTGCCGTGGTGGCCGGCGATGGTGTTGTCGACGAAAGCGATCAGGCCGGTAGAGACATGGCCCAGGACCAGGGGCAGGGCAAGCAACCCGGTGGCGCGCACTTCCTGGCGGAAGCGCGGCGTGGCGGAGAGGGTGGGCATACGGGGAGGAACGCGGACTGCGGCCGGCGCGGGACGCGCTGTTGCCGGGTCGCGGGAGCCGCGCATTGTAAAGGCAGCGGATGAAGATGCGTGAAAGGCGTGCCGGCCGCGCAGGGCATCGCCCCACCCGGCGCGACCGCGCGCCGGGCGGATGCGCGGCGTGTCACCGGGTTTCGGTCTTCTGCCGCAGCCAGTCGGCGCGGCCTGCGGCCGGCACGGCCAGCAGCTGGTCGCGCAGCGCGTCGCGTTCCTGCGGCGGCGTGCGCTGCGACAGCACGCCCAGTTGCGCCAGCTGCGCGGCATCGAGCTGGCGCAGCAGCGCCAGCATCGGCTCGCGCTGGTGTTCCGGCAGATAGCCCAGCAACGGCTGCAACTTGGGGTACTGCGCGCCCAGCTGCGGGCCCAGCCGCCAGCCATCGCGATGCAGGCGGTCCAGACCGAGGAAACGGTCGCGCAGCGCCTCGCGCTCGGCCGCCGGCAGCGCCGCCATGGCGGCCGCGGCCCGGCGCACGCGCTGGCGCTCGGACTCGGGCAGCGCGCGCCACGCCGCATAG
>NZ_JASCOS010000210.1:0-3156 GCF_029959705.1 Stenotrophomonas sp. PS02297
CTGCACGCCGGGCGCGACCACCGCGCCGGGGTCGCCGGGGCGCAGCGCGAGGATGTGGTTCATGCGCGCGAACGACAGCACGATGCCGCCGGCGGGCGGTACCGCCGCGCCGGTGGTGCCGGTGCCGGTGCCGCGCCCGACCAGCGGCACGCCGTGCGCGCGGCACGCGCGCACGATGGCCTGCACCTGTTCGCGGCTTTCCGGCAGCGCCACGCCCAGCGGTAGCGCATGCCGCCAGGAGTTGTCCTGCGCATGCGCGGCCAACGCGGCGTCGTCGGTGCGCCAGTGCGCGCCGAGCAGGTCGGAAAGCGCTCGGTCGAAAGCGGCGGGAAGAGTGCGGTCCATCACCGCATTCTAGGGCGATGGCGCGTTGCCGGGCGGCCGGTTGCGGATCTCGTCCGGCAACAGGGCGACGATTTCTTCCATGAAGCCGGGCAGCGCGTCTGCCGAATAGCCCACGTGGATCGAGGCGATGCGGCCCTCGTGGTCGAGCACCAGCATGCGCGGTATGGCGCGAACGCCATAGCGTGCGGCGGTTTCGCCCTTGCCGTCGAACACGTATTCCAGATCGAGCTTGCCGTTGCGGCGGGCGAAGGCGAACACGTCCGCGCGCGGCTCGCCCCAGTTCACCGCGATCACTTCCAGCGCGTCCTTGCCCACCACCTTCTGCAGCTGCGCCAGTATCGGCAGTTCGCGCATGCAGGGCCCGCACCAGCTGGCCCAGAAGGTCAGCACCACGATCCTGCCGCGGCGCTGTTCCAGGTCGACCATCTGGCCCTGGCGGTTGTTGCCCAGCAGGGGCGGCGGGAATTCGCCAACCCGCGGCGATGCGGGGGCGTCGTCGGCGGCGTGCGAAAGCGGTGCCAGCAGCGGCAGCAGGCAGCACAACAGCAGCCCGAAGGGCCGCCGATTACGACGTTCCATGCGTCTTCTCCCGGTGCGGCTCAGTCAGGGGCACGGCCGCTTGCGCCTGCGGGTGATTGGATCATCCGCCAACCCAGTACCGCCAGCGCCAGCGGCAACCATACCCAGCGCAGTTCGGACAGCACGGTCTGCAGGCCGCGCGCGCTGAAGAAGGCGTTGGCGAAGGGCGAAACGCGTATCGGTCGCCAGGGCGCGAACAGGCGCGCGTCGCTCCATGGCCACCACAGCGCCACGCCGAGGCCACCGGAGGTGAGCGCGTCGAGCAGCGGGTGCGAGAGCGCGCAGGCGAAGACGAAGGCCAGCGCCTGCCGTCTTCCTGCGTGCAGCTGGCGGTGCAGCAGCAGGGCCGATGCCGCCGGCAGGCAGGCGAACAGCAGCGAGTGGCTGGCGCCGCGATGGCCGAAGGCATCGGCGTAGGGAATGTGCAGGGCGAAGGCCAGCACGTCGGCGTCGGGCAGCATCGCGGCGGCGATGCCGGCGCCGAGCAGGCGCGTGGAAATGCGGCCGCGCTCGCTGGCGCACCACAGCGCCAGCGGGACCGCGGCATGGGTGAAGACGCTGGGCATCAGCAATCGTCGGCGCGGAAGGCGTCGCGCAGCCAGTGCAGCCGCGGCGGTTCGCCGCTGGCCTCGACCACGTCGAAGCGGCAGGGCGCCTGCGCGTGCACGGGATGCGCCGAAAGATAGAGCTGCGCGGCCAGCAGCAGGCGGCGGCGCTTGCCGGCATCAACCGAAGCGGCGCCGCCACCGAATGCGGTGTCGCGGCGGTAGCGCACTTCCACGAAGACCAGGCTGGCGGCCGCCGGGTCGAACATCACCAGATCGAGTTCGCCGCCGCGGTAGCAGACGTTGCCGGCCAGCCAGCGCAGGCCGGCGTTCTCGAGGTGCCGGCGCGCGGCGGCTTCCACCGCCGCGCCGCGTGCGGCCTTGTCAGCGGCCATCACCGATCGGCACCGGCTGGCCACCGCTGAAGGTGGACCACGCCGGCGTGCGCAGCACGTTGCCGAAGCCGTCCAGGTGCAGGGTGCCGGTGGCGCCGGCCAGGCCGCCCTGGGTGCTGTTGGCGAGCTTTTCCAGGTAGGCGGAGATCTTCCAGGCATCGAAGCCGAAGGCGAACAGGCGCGCGGCGGCACCGCGTGCGGTCGGCAGGGTGGTGGCCAGTTCGCCGGCCGCCGGCAGGCCCGGCGCACCGCGCACGCTCCACGTTTCGCTGGGGAAGGCGATGCCGTCCAGCGCCATGTCCTCGTCGGCCTTGCCGGTGCCGGAGGCCAGCTGCGAGGTGCCCACGCGCGTGGCGCCGCCCATTCCCGCCAGCGCCAGCTGCGGCGCCAGCACGCGCGCCTGCGAACCCTTGACCGCCAGGAACACCGCGTCGACCGTGCCGGCCTGGCGCAGGCGCGCGCTCACGTCGCCCGGGGCGTCGCCGACGCTGAGGCTGGCGGCGACCTTGCCGCCACGCTCGGCGAAACGCTCGCGGAAGGCCGCGGTGGCACGGCGGCCGGTGTCGTCGTTGCTGCCGATCACCAGCACGTTGCCGCGCTCGCGGGCCAGCAGGTATTCGGCGGCCATGATGCCGTCGTCCTCCGGCGCCAGCGAGAAACCGGCGCTGCCGGCCGGCGGAGTGTCCTTGCCGCGGTTGAGCGCGAGCAGCGGTACCTGCAGCGGATCGCGGCCGAACAGCGCATCCACTTCATCGCGGCCCAGCGGGCCGACCACGAAATCCGCGCCGCTTGCCACGGCCTTGTCGTAGGCGGCGATGGCGCCGGCCGGGGTGCCGCGGGTATCGATGAAATCGACCTGCGGGCGGCGGCGGTACTCGGCGTAGTAGCCGGCGAGCAGGCCGTCGCGCACCGGCGCGGCGGCGGTGGCCAGGTTGCCGGACAAGGGCAGCAGCACCGCCATCTTCACCGGCGGCCGGTAACCGTCCGCCTCGGCTGGCGGACGCTTGCCGGTGTCCAGCTGCCAGGCGGCATCGCGGTCGAACGGACGCGGCAGCGGCAGGCCGCGGCCGATCAGGGCGCGGCCCGCATGGTTGTAGAGCGGGTCGCCGGCCGGCAGGGCGGCACTGCGGCTGGCGAGGGTGGCATCGTCCAGCCCCGCCAGCAGGCGGGTGATGGCGCGCTGGTTGTCGGTGCGGGCGCTGCCGGACAGCAGCGCGCCGGCGCGGGCGCGGGCGCCGGCCGCGGCGAAGGCGTCGCCCGTGGCTTCCAGCGCCTGGCCGCGGGCCAGGTGC
>NZ_JASCOS010000211.1:0-3142 GCF_029959705.1 Stenotrophomonas sp. PS02297
CCGGGTTTTGCCTGTGGAAAAAAAAAGAAAACGGGCGGGCGTTGCGGCCCGCCCTTCGTCATGCAGCTCAGAACTTCGATGGATCAGAAGCGCTGGGTGTACTTCATGTAGATGAAGCGACCGATGTCGAAGCCGCCGTAGTAGGCGAACGACGAGTTCGGCGCCGAGTACATCAGCGGACCGCGGTGGTTGAACACGTTGTTCGCACCGATGGCGATGGTGGCATCCCACGGCGCCTTCCAGTTGACCTGCAGGTCGTGGAAGGTGTTCGAGCCGGCAACGTGCAGCGGATCGCTCTCGCCATTGGAGATGTGATCCGGCTTGTTGCACCAGGCGTAGCTGGTCAGGCCGCAGCCTTCCTTCATGCCCGAGTAGTAGCGCGCGGTGTAGTTGACGCCGAAATCGCCCAGCGCCCAGTTCACGCCCAGGTTGGAACGCACGCGGAAGATGCCCGGGGCGCCAACGTTGCCGATGGTGATGTCATCACCGTCCTTGTTCTGGCCGGCTTCGTCGTACTTGGAGGTGTAGGTGGTCTGCCAATCGATGCTGAACTGGCCGATCGCCAGCTCCGGCAGGCGGTACTTGACGCCCACATCGTAGCCTTCGGTCTTCATCTGGCCGAGGTTGGTCAGGCCATAGAACAGCTGGGTGATGTGGCCATCGGGCGCACGGACGATGCCGGCGCAACGGCTCGAATCGCCGAGCACGTAGCAGTCACGCAGGATGCGGTCCACGTCGTCTTCGATGATCATGTTCTTGATCTCGTAACGGAACCAGTCCAGCGAAACGTCCAGGCCCTGCACCCAACGCGGGCTCCACACGATGCCAACGGTCTTGCTGGTCGAGGTTTCCGGCAGCAGGTTTTCGTTGGAGCCGCTGATGAACTGGTCCGGCGTGGCGCACGGCCAGGTGGTGCACGGCGCCAGGCCCTGGCCCAGCTGCACGTAGTCGCCCGGCACGCCGGCAGCGGTACATGCGGCATTGCCGGCGACGCTTCCGCCGACACCGACCGAGCACGGATCGGTGTACTTCTCGAACGAGGAGCCGATGCCGCCGTACAGGTTGTCGATCGACGGGGCACGGAAGCCCTCGGCATAGGTACCACGGACCAGCAGGTCGTCGGTCGGACGCCAGGTCAGGCCGAACTTGCTGTTGGTGGTGCCGCCGAAGTTGCTGTAATCGGAGTAGCGGCTGGCGACGTTGACGGTCAGTTCCTTGGCGAAGGCCATGTCGGCCAGCACCGGGATGTTCAGCTCCAGGTACACCTCGTCCAGGTCATAGGCACCGGAAGTGGTGGTCGAGGCCAGACCGGTGGACATGCCCGACTGCGCGAACGCGTCCGGAACGTAACGACCTTCTTCCTTGCGGTGTTCCACGCCCACGGCGAAGCCCAGGTCGCCCGCCGGCAGGGTCACGATCGAACCGCTGAGGTCGGCCGTGAAGCTGGTGGTCTTGGTAGTGCCGGTGGTGGTGTAGATCGGGAACAGGAAGTCCTGCAGATCCTTGTTGGCGAGCGAGCCGGGGCCGCTCACGCCGTAGGGCAGCAGCGGGTTCCAGGCGTAGCAGCCGTCGACCGGCTTGGCCGCGGTGCCGCAGCGGGCGACGCCGTTGGCATCGATGAACGACTGGCCCAGCGCCTGCTCCGAGGCGATCAGGCTCATGTCGCCGCGGTTGCTCTTGGTGACTTCGTTGCGGTTCCACAGCGCGCCGACGTTCCAGTCGAAGCTCTTGCCGGCGAATTCAAAGAAGCCGCTGACCGACGGCGCGAAGCGCAGGGTCTTGAGCTTGCTCTGGGTGGTACGCGGCACTTCCCACAGGCGGCGGCGGAACTCGACGTCCTCGCCAACCGGATTGAAGGCGCTGTCGGCCGACAGCGGGGTGCCGAACGCCAGCGACTGGTACGGATAACCCGCGATCAGCTGGTCGGTGGTGCGGTCGTTGTAAAGCAGGTCGGCATTGAACGAGATCGAATCGGTGAAGTCGTAGTTGCCGTTGATGTACACCGACTTACGCACGATGCCGGTCTGCACCATCATCTGCTGGTTGGCGTTGGCGAACTCGGCGCCGGTGATCTCATGGTAATCGGCCGGGTTGGACGGATCGCCGCCCGGATTCAGCGTCTGCCAGATCGAACCGGCCTTGGTGCAGTTGTTCAGCGAAGGCTGGCACCAGCTGCCGTTCTGGCTGATGGGGCTCCAATCGGCGCTGGTCGAATTCGGGCCCTTGCCGCCGTTCCTGGAGAACCAGCGGTCGCCGGCCATGACCGGATCCTGCTTGGAGTACTCGGCCGACAGGGTCACGCCACCGCGCTCGCCTTCGGCGCCGAGGGTGAAGGAATACTGTTCGGTGTCACCGTCGCCTTCGCCGTACTGGCCGACATAGACCTGGGCTTCGGCGCCGTCGAAGCGCTTGCGGGTGATGACGTTGACCACGCCGGCGATGGCGTCGGAACCGTAGATGGCGGACGCGCCATCCTTCAGCACTTCGATGCGCTCGATGGCCGACATCGGGATCTGGCTCAGATCCTGGTAGCCGCCGGTGGTGGCGCCCAGGCGCTTGCCGTTCATCAGCACCAGGGTGCGGTTGGCACCGAGGTTGCGCAGATCGACGTAGTAGCCGCCCACGTTTTCACCGGAGGCCAGCGCGTAGGCGCGGGAGATCGCCGGCGAACCAGCCGAGGTCAGGTTCTGCAGCACGTCGGCAACCGAGGTGAAGCCCTGCTTCTCCAGGTTCTCACGGCTCAGGGTGATGATCGGCTGCTGGGTTTCCATGTTCGCGCCGCGGATGCGCGAGCCGGTCACTTCCAGGCGGTCCAGGGTGGTGGCGCCGGTGGCGGCGTCCTGCGCGGAAGCGAAGGCGGGCGTCAGCGCAATCGCGATGCCGGCCGGGAGCAGGCCCAGCCGCACTGCGGGAGTACGAAATTTCATCAATCTCTCCGGTTACGTTAGTGGTGCGTTAAACACCCCTGAACGTTACGTTTGTACCGAAGTGATGGGTTTGCGCGAACCAGTCGCAGACTTTGCCGTTTTTGGCGGAAGGCTGGCGGCCGTTTCACGGTAGCCGCTGGCCGAGACGCCGAAGCGCGCGCGGCCGGCGCGCCGGGAACAGCCGCCCGTTTGGGAGCCGCGGGGCGCCGCCCCCC
>NZ_JASCOS010000212.1:0-3114 GCF_029959705.1 Stenotrophomonas sp. PS02297
CGCCTGGCGCATGGCCACTCGGCGCTGCGCGCGGTGCAGCCCGCGCGCCGGCTGGAACTGCTGCGCGGGCGCCTGGAAGCGCTGGCGCCGCGCGCGCAGGCGGCCATGGCACGGCAGCTGCAGCGCGATGCCCTGCATCTGCGCGGCATCGCCCGCTCGCTGGAGGCGGTGAGCCCGCTGGCCACCGTTGCGCGCGGCTACGCGATCCTCACCCGCGCCGACGACGGCGCGCTGGTGCGCTCCACCGCGCAGGTGCGACCCGGCGATGCGCTGCAGGCGCGGGTGGGCGACGGCGTGGTGGATGTGCGCGTCGCCGGTACGGAAACCGCACCACAGGAACAACCGTAAAAACGATGGCAGGCGCGGCTGAAACCGCGCTCCCGCGGACGCAGCGGCAATCGCTCAATTCTTTCCCGCGGTCTCGCAGAACCGCTGCCGGTACTCCATCGCCTTGGGCATCAGCGCCTGCAGGTTCTGGATGCGGGTGCCGGGATTGGGATGGGTGGAAGCGAATTCCGGCGGCGCCTGGCCGCCGCTGGCCGCGCCCATGCGCTCCCACAGCGGCACCGCTTCCTCCGGATTGAAACAGGCCGCAGCGGCCAGCATCAGCCCCACTTCGTCGGCCTGGGTCTCATGGCTGCGCGCGTACGGCAGCAGGTAACCGTAGCCGAAGGCCGACATCAGCATCTGTTGCTGCTGCGCGTCCATGCCACCGGCGGCGCCGGCCATCTGCCCGATCTGCGTCAGCTTCTGCTGGGCCATGCGCTGCGCGCCATGGCGCAGCAGCGCATGGGCGATCTCATGCCCCATCACCACCGCCATCGCATCGGCGTTGCGCGCCACTGGCACCAGCCCGGTATAGACCGCCATCTTGCCGCCCGGCAGGCAGAACGCATTGGCCTGGTCGGACTGCAGCACGTTCACTTCCCAGTCGAAGCCCTGCGAGAAGCGGTTGGGCGCCTGCCCGTGCTCGGCCGCGAGCGCCGCTTCCACCGGCTCCACCTTGGCGATCAGGCGCTGGGCTATCTCGCGGATCTGCCGCGCCACCTGCGTATTGGGATCGACCGGCCGCTCCTGCGCCAGGATCTGCTGGTAGGCCTGCAGGCCCAGCGCCTTTTCGTCATCGGCATCGAGGGTCTTGTCGATCAGTACCTTCTCGCCGGTATACGGGTCCACCGTGCGGTTGCCGAAGTAATAGCAGCCGCCATAGATCGCGAAGCCAAGCAGGATGATCCAGCGCAGGCCGCCACCGATGCCGCGGCGGCGGTTATCGCGCGGGTTGCCGAGGGGGTCTTGTCGCATCGTGGGCTCCGCCGGGAACGGTTGGACGGAGCGATGGTAGCGCCACGTCAGATGCCGCGCACCAGCCGGAAGCCGATGCGCGCGCTGGTCACGTCCGAGTCCTGCGACAACCGCCAGGCGGCGCGGGTCTGCTCCGGCGCGTTGGCCCAGTTGCCGCCGCGGACCACGCGCTGCCGGCAGCCCGGGTTGTACCAGGCCGCGCCGTCGGGCGGTGCGCGCCGGTAGCTGGCGTGCCAGCAGTCGGCCACCCACTCGCTCAGGTTGCCGGCCATGTCGTGCAGGCCCCAGCCGTTGGGGCGGAAGCTGGCCGTCGGCGCCGCGCCCCAGTAGCCGTCGCCATAGCCGATGAAGGCGTTCTTCCAGTGGCGGCCGCTGGGCGAGACATCCTCGCTGCCGGTGAAATTGCCACTGCCCGCCGGCGGCACGCCGGCGTCGCCCCACGGATAGCGGCCGGCGGTGCCCGCGCGCAGCGCGTACTCGAACTCGGCCTCGCTCGGCAGCCGGTAATAACGGCCGGTTTGCGCGGACAGCCAGGCTGCGTACGCTTCGGCGTCGCGCACGCTGACGTGCATCACCGGGTTGTCCGGCGGCGCCTTGGCGCCGTTGTAGTCGGCCTGCCAGTCGGCGCCGTTGCGGCGCACGAAGTTGCCGCTGCGCTCGTCGTAGACGATCGAATGGCCGCGCCGGCTCGCGCGCGGCCGCGCCTTGGTCGCCGCCACGAAGCGGCCGAAGTCGGCCACCGTGACTTCGGTGATGGACATGGCGAAGCCGCGGTCGAAACGCACGTAGTGCTGCGGGCGCTCGGCATCGCTGGCACCCGGTTCGCCATAGCCGGCGCCCATCTGGAAGCCGCCATGCGGCACGACGATCATCTGCGGGCCGCGTCCGCCGTCCTGCAATGAATCGCTGAATACCTGCCCGGGACGGAAGCTGCCGTAATGCGCGACCAGGTCGATGCGCTGCCGCAGCACCGCCACCGCCGCGTCGCCGGGCACGGCGATGCGCAGCGCCTGTTCGAGTTTCTCGCGCGCGTCCTTGAGCCCCTTGGGCGAGGCGAGGTCGTGCAATCCGCCATCGCGCAGGGCGGCGAGCTGCGCATCGCGCATCGCCTCGATCCGCACCCGCGCGTCGGCCACGGTCGGCGCGTCCTCGCGGATGCGCGAAGCCTGCCGCAGCCAGTCCAGCGCCGCATTGAAATCGGCATGGGCCGCGGCATCCTCCGCCTGCCTGAGCAATCCGCTTTCCACCGCCGCCAGGCCCTGCCGGGCGCGGCTGTTGCCCGGATCCAGTTCCAGCACCTGGGCGAACGCGCCTGCCGCCAGCGCCGGGCTGCCGGTGCGCAGCGCCTCCTCGCCGGAACGGTTCAGCGCCAGCAGCCGCCGCGCCACCTGCACGCGCCGCTGCAGTTCCAGTTCCACCCCGCCCTCCGGCGCCAGATGGACGAGCACCGCGACCTGGGTGGCCGCTTCGGCCAATGCCCTGCGCTGTTCGTCCTGTTGTTGCAGCAGGGCGCGGACCGAGGCCTGCAGGCGCACGCGGGCCTTTTCCAGGCCGCGCCGGGCTTCGCGCTCCTGCGGCCGCAGCGACGACACCGCCAGGTACAGGGGAATGGCGGCCTCCGCGTCCTGGTACAGGCGCCCTTCGGCCAGCGCAGCGCCCGCCCGCTGCAGCGCGCCGCGCACCTGCTCGGGCTGCAGCTCGACCGCGGGCGGCGTCCAGACCGGCAGCGGCACGACCGCCGGAGCCGGCGCGGCGATCGCCTGCGGCTCCGGCGCCGCGACCGGCGCCACCGGCTCGGCCTCGACCGGTTGC
>NZ_JASCOS010000213.1:0-2998 GCF_029959705.1 Stenotrophomonas sp. PS02297
GGCTTCAGCCGCGAAGAGGCTTCCCCGGTAACGCCCTTTCGCGGCTGAAGCCGCTCCTACCAAAGCCGCTTTTCTTTCCTGCTCACCCGGGTCTGGGATAATGGCCGCCAACGCACCGCATGGCAGCCTTCCTCATGACGTCCCGATCCCTCCGCATCGCCCTGGCGCAGTACGACTTCCCGGTCGGCGACGTGGCCGGCAACAGCGCGCGCATCGTCGAGCTGGTGCAGATCGCCCGCGACGAATACGGCGCCGACGTGGTGCTGTTCCCGGAACTGGCGGTCAGCGGCTACCCGCCGGAAGACCTGCTGCTGCGGCCGTCCTTCCTGCGCGACTGCGAGCAGGCGATCGCGCGGATCGCCGCGCAGGTGCAGGGCATCGTCGCCGTGGTCGGCTGGCCGCAGAGTACCGGCGCGGTCGTGTACAACGCCGCCAGCGTGCTGCGCGACGGCGCCGTTGCAGCCACCTACCGCAAGCGCGAGCTGCCCAACTACGCGGTGTTCGACGAACGCCGCTATTTCGACGTCGATCCGGATGGCGGCAACTGCGTGTTCGAAGTCGGCGGAGTGAAGCTCGGCGTGCTGGTCTGCGAGGATCTGTGGTTCGCCGAACCGCTGGCCGCGACCGTGGCCGAAGGCGCCGAACTGGTGCTGGTGCCCAACGCCTCGCCCTACGAGCGCGGCAAGCATGCCCAGCGCGACGCGCTGATGGCCGAGCGCAGCCGCGACAGCGGCGCCGCCATCGCCTATGTCAATCTCGTCGGCGCGCAGGATGCGCTGGTCTTCGACGGCGCCTCCGTGGTCGCCGACGGCAACGGCACGGTGCATCCGGCGGCGCTGGCCTTCGCCGAGGAGATGCTGGTGGTCGAGTACGACGCCGACGCGCGCGCGTTCATGCCCCTGCGCTGGATCGACGACGGCGACGAAAGCATGGATGCGCTGGCCTGGCGCGCGGTCACCCGCGGCATCCAGGACTACTGCCGCAAGAACGGCTTCCGCAAGGTGTGGCTGGGCCTGTCCGGCGGCATCGATTCGGCGCTGGTGCTGGCGCTGGCGGTCGATGCGCTGGGCGCGGACAACGTCACCGCAGTAGCGCTGCCCTCGCGTTACACCGCCGATCTCTCCAACGACCTGGCCGCCGAGCAGTGCCGCGCCCTGGGCGTGAAGCTGGAGACGGTGCCGATCGAGCCGGCCTTCCAGGGGCTGATGCAGTCTCTGTCGGCGATGTTCGAGGGCCAGGCCGCGGACGTGACCGAGGAGAACCTGCAGTCGCGCAGCCGCGGCGTGATCATGATGGCGCTGGCCAACAAGTTCGGCGGGCTGCTGCTGACTACCGGCAACAAGAGCGAGTACGCGGTCGGCTACGCCACCATCTACGGCGACATGTGCGGCGGCTATGCGCCGCTGAAGGACCTGTACAAGACCGAGGTCTACGGCCTGTCCAAGTGGCGCAACACCGTCGGCGGCGCACCGGTGATCCCGCCGGCGGTGATCGCGCGCGCGCCCTCGGCCGAACTGCGCGAGAACCAGACCGACCAGGATTCGCTGCCGGCCTATGACGTGCTCGACGGCATCCTCTACCGCTACATCGACCAGGAACAGTCGCGCGAGGACATCGTCGCCGCCGGCTACGCGCCGGAAGTGGTGGAGCGGGTGCTGCGGCTGGTGCGCATCAGCGAATGGAAGCGGCACCAGGCCGCGCCGGGGCCGAAGGTCTCGCGCCGTGCGTTCGGCCGCGAGCGGCGCTACCCGATCAGCAACGGTTACCGAGGCTGACGGCGCGGCCGTTCTCGATCGAGACCGGCCATGCCAGCGTGATCATCGCCTGGCGCGGAACACCCACTGGCCCTGAGGCACCCCGGCCTCCACCGAATGGACCCGCAGCGCCTGTGCATCGGCGAAACCGGCCTCCCGCAGCGTCACGAGCAGTTCCCAGCCGAAATGATGGAAACACGGCACGCCACCGGATACCGGGTCGCCGTGGTACTCGGGCTCGCCATCGAACTCGATCCGCCCGTCCTCCCGCAGCCAGGCAATCCGCCTGCTGCCGGCCGTGTCCTCGTAGAACGGAACCGTGAACACGAACACGCCCCCCGGCCGCACGACCCGCGCGACTTCCCGCAAGGCGTCCTCGTAAGCGGGAATATGTTCCAGGACATCCAGACTGACCACAGCGTCGAGACTGCCATCCACGAAATCCAGCGCAGTCAGGTCCCGCGGGACCAAGCGCTCTAAAATCCGGTTCCTCCACATCCACAACTGCAGCCGCAGCCGGCGGCGCGGATGCAGGCCGTATTCGCCCCCGTACAGTTTTCCAACGTGCGTACGCAGCATGCGATAGAAAAAGCTGACCTGTTCCGTCGCATATACGCGCGCCGTCCCAGCATCGCTCAATGCTTCAAGCAGCACCTGGACCACGGCACGCTGGCGCGTATTGGCGCCACAGACGCCACAATGCAGCCGCTCGCGTATTTCGCCGTTGGGATCGCCAAGGAAATCCGTCATTTCCCGGCAAAGCGGACAACGGCCGCGCAAAGGCTGCTGCAATACCGACGCCCGTTCCTCGGCCAGCCAATCATCCATCGCGGACTGCCACTGCCGCAGGTCGTGCAGTCCGCGAATGCTCACCCGGCAGTGCCGCGATTGGCGGCGATGGACAGGAACACCGCGGTGGCGGCGGCCACGTTCAGGCTCTCCACCGCGCCGGTGCCGGGAATGGACAGGCGCAGGTCGCAGTTCTGCGCGAAGCCGCGGTCCATGCCCTCGCCCTCGGCGCCCATCACATAGACCATGCGCGATGGCAGCGTAGCGGTGAACAGGTCCTGGCCGCCGTCCACCAGCGTCGCCGCCAGCGCGAAACCGGCGTCGCGCAGCTGCGACAGCGCCTGCGGCAGCGCCGGCAGGCGCACCAGCGGCACCGCTTCGGCGCCGCCCTCGGCCACGCGCGCGGCGGCGCCGGACAGGCTCAGCGTCGAATCGGCCGGCAGCAGGATGCCGGC
>NZ_JASCOS010000214.1:0-2977 GCF_029959705.1 Stenotrophomonas sp. PS02297
CGATGGGGCCTTTTCCAGGAAAGCCCCATCGCGACTGACGTCGCTTATGCAGGCGTTCCAGCGGCCTGCTTTTGCGCTTCAGTCGAGCTGGTCGGCCACGTAGCGCTCGAACGCGGCGATGGCATCGTCCACGGCGACCAGTTCCATCACCCCGTCGAATTCGATCTTCGTACCCCATTTCAGCCCGGTGGCGGGCTGGTGCAGGAAGCGCCTCGCCGCCGCATCGTAGCGGTCCACGCAGTAGCGGCGGTCCGAATACGGGCCGCTGCGCTCCGGGTTGCTGGCCGCATGCAGGCCCAGCACCTTGGTGCCGACCGCGTTGGCAATGTGCATCGGGCCCGAATCGGGCGTCATCAGCAGGTTGGCGCGGGCCAGCAGGGCGGGCAGCTGCTTGAGCGTGTCCTTGCCGACCAGGTCCAGCGCCGGCGCGCGCATCGCCGCCAGGATCGCGTCGGCGGTGCGGCGTTCCAGATCACTGCGGCCGCCGCACAGCACCACCCGCCAGCCGCGTGCGGCGGCGTGGTCGGCGACCGCCGCATAGCGGTCGGCGTACCAGTTGCGGCGTTCGTGGCTGGAACAGGGCGAAATCATCAGCACCGGTCGGCCATCGTCATCCCACTGCGCGCGCGCCCAGTCGTGGGCGTCGGCGGGCGTGGCCATGTCCCAGCTCACCTCGGTCTGCTTCATCCCCAGCGGCTCGCAGAAGCTGCCGATCGCGTCGAGCACATGGATGCCGGGACGGTCGGGGATGCGCTCATTGACGAACAGCCCGTGCAGATCCTTGGAGCGCGAGCGGTCGTAGCCGATGCGGCGCCGGGCGGGGATGAAGGCCGACAGCACGTTGGCGCGGAAGGCGACCTGCATCTGCAGCAGCGTGGCGAAACCCGCGGCGGGCAGCTCGCGGCGCAGCGCGCGCATGCCGGCCAGGCCGGACTTCTTGTCGTAGACATGGAACGCCACGCCGGGCAGTCCTTCCAGCAGGCGATGCCCGGCCTTGTCGATCACCCAGTGCAGTTCCACGCCCGGCCTGGCCTGCTGCAGCGTCCGCACCAGCGGGACCACGTGGGTCACATCCCCGAGTGCGGACAGGCGCAGGAGGCACAATGGGGAGGACGCTGAAGGCATGGTGTTGTTAGACTCGCGGTGAATGGTCGCTTTCGACGCCACTGAAGCGCTGACGCCTTGCCGCGAAGGCCGCGGCTATGGCGCCATTCTGTTCGACCGCCAACATCTGCGGCAAGCCGAAACCACCTTGTTTTCGCCTGCGCACTGGGGCGGCAGGGCGCGTCCGGTGGGCGAGGGCGGGCGGGGCGGGGCGTGGTTCGTGGACGCGCCGTTCGGGCATTGCGTGCTGCGCCACTACCTGCGCGGCGGTGTCGCCGCCAGGCTCAGCCGCGACCGCTACCTGTGGCAGGGCGCCGACCGTACCCGCAGCTTCGCCGAGTTCCGGCTGATGCGGAAGCTGATCGCATTCAAGCTGCCGGTGCCGCAGCCACTGGCCGCGTTCTACATGCGCCAGGGCGCGACCTACCGCGCGGCGATCCTGATGGAGCGGCTGGACGGCGTGCGTTCGCTGGCCGACCGGGCGCTGGTCGCCGGGCGCGGTGCGCCGTGGGAGGAGACCGGACGCCTGATCGCGCGCTTCCATCGTGCCGGGCTGGACCATGCCGACCTCAACGCGCACAACATCCTGTTCGATGCCGGCGGGCACGGCTGGCTGATCGACTTCGACCGCGGCGTGCTGCGCATTCCCGCCACGCGCTGGCGCGAGCGCAACCTCAAGCGCCTGCTGCGTTCGCTGCTCAAGCTGCGCGGCGAGCGCAGCCGCGAGGACGTGGAGAAGGACTTCGCGCGCCTGCGCCGCGCCTACGATCTGGCCTGGAACCGGGGCGTGTGATGGAGTGGTCCTTGCGCTTTCTCGGCGTCGGCAACGCCTCGGCGGTCGAACTTGGTTCGCCGATGGCGGTGATCGAGCGCGATGGCCGGCCGTGGCTGACCATCGACTGTGGCGGCGAAGGCCTGACCGCTTACCGCGCCCATTACGGGGCGATGCCGGACGCGTTGTTCGTCACCCACGTGCACCTGGACCATGTGGCCGGGTTCGAGCGGCTGTTCGTCGATGCCTATTTCAATCCGCGGCGCCGCGGGCGGGTGCGCCTGTACGTGCCCGCGCCGGTGGTGCCGCTGCTGCACCGGCGCGTCGGCGACTATCCGAACGTGCTGGCCGAGGGCGGCGCCAATTTCTGGGATGCGTTCCAGCTGATCGTGGTCGGCGAGGCGTTCTGGCATGACGGCGTGCGCCTGGAGGTGTTCCCGGTGCGCCATCACTGGCCGGAGACCGCCTGGGGCCTGCGCCTGCAGGGCGCGCTGGTCTGGAGCGGCGATACCCGGCCGATCCCGGAAATGCTGGCCCGCCACGCGGATGATGGCGAACTGGTCGCCCACGACTGCGGCCTGCATGGCAACCCGTCGCATACCGGCGTGGACGATCTGGAGCGCGAGTACCCGGCGGAACTGCAGGCGCGGATGGTGCTGTACCACTACGCCAGTGCGGCCGATGGCCAGGCATTGCGCGCGCGCGGCCACCGTGTGGCCGAGCCGGGGGAGTGCGTGTTGCTGGCCGAGCCGACCGCGCCACGCGCGGTGCCGTTCGCGGGTTGAGCCTCGGCCGGCAGGACTGCCGGCAGACTGGCCGCGCGTTCATGGTGAAACAATGCGAAGCGGGACGGGTCTTCCGTCGCGCGGGCCGCCTGCATGCGCAGCGTGCGCCGGGGCTTGCGGCACGCAACGGCGTGCCTGGGCCGAAAAGGTGGCGGCCCCGCCGGCTGACCTCGGCGCCCGCGTCGATCGATACCGTTGCTGCCTTCCGGCCCTGGCGGGATTTTCGACCTAGCGTCGCGAGGGGCCGACGGGGCCACCATAGACGCGGGGGGCCCCGCGCCCCGGCCCCGGGGGGGGGGTGGGGGGGGGGACACGC
>NZ_JASCOS010000215.1:0-2876 GCF_029959705.1 Stenotrophomonas sp. PS02297
GGCTTCAGCCGCGAATGCTTTCCGAGCGTGCCCAGCAAAGAGCGTTCGCGGCTGAAGCCGCTCCTACGGGGCGCTCAGGCGCCTTCCAGCGCCTGCAGGTAATCGCGCCGCCAGCGGTTGATGTCGTACTCGCGCAGGTGCCGCATCATCGCCTGCCAGCGTTCGATGCGTTCGCCGCGCGGCATGTCCGCGGCGGTGGCGATGGCGTCGGCGACGCCGTCCAGGTCGTGCGGGTTGACCAGCAGCGCCTGCTTCAGTTCGTCGGCGGCGCCGGCCAGCAGCGACAGCACCAGCACGCCGGGATCGTCCGGATCCTGCGAGGCCACGTATTCCTTGGCCACCAGGTTCATGCCGTCGCGCAGCGGCGTGACCAGCCCCACCGCGGCCTGGCGGTAGAAGCCGGTGAGGGTGCTGTGCGCATAGTTCTGGTTGACGTAGCGCAGCGGCGTCCAGTCGGCCGCCGCGTGGCCGCCGTTGATGTGTCCGGCCAGCCGTTCCAGGTCGCTGCGCAGCGTGCGGTATTCGGCCACGCCGCCGCGCGAGACCGGCGCGATCTGCAGGAAGGTCATGCTGCCTTTCTGCTGCGGGTAGCGCTCTAGGTAGCGTTCGAAGCCGTGGAAGCGTTCGGGCAGGCCCTTGGAATAGTCCAGCCGGTCCACGCCGATGGCCAGCTTGCGCTGCTGCAGGCTCTGCCGCAGCGCGCGCACCGCGCTGTTGCCGGTGGCCGCGCGCGCCTGCCGCGCGATGTGCGCGGTGTCGATGCCGATCGGGAACGCGGCGATGCGCACCCGGCGGCCATCGGGGGATTCGATGTGTTCGCCGTCGATGGCGTGGCCGCCGCCGAACAGCCGCGCCCAGGAGCGGAAGCGGTCCACGTCGCGCCGGGTCTGGAAGCCGAGCAGGTCGCAGGCGTACAGCGCCGAGAACAGCGAGCGGTGTTCCGGCAGCGCCTGCACCAGGTCGGCCGAAGGCACCGGCACGTGCAGGAAGAAGCCGATCCGGCAGCCGACGCCGCGCTCGCGCAGCAGCGCCGCCAGCGGGATCAGGTGGTAGTCGTGGATCCACACGGTGTCGTCCTCGCGCAGCAGCGGCGCGAGCCGGTCGGCGAACAGCGTGTTGACCCGCCAGTAGCCTTCGCGCTTGCTGCGGTCGTAGTCCACCAGGTCCAGGCGGAAGTGCAGCAGCGGCCACAGCGCGCGGTTGGAAAAACCGTTGTAGTAGCTGTCCAGGTCGGCCCTGGACAGGTCCAGGGTGACGTAGCGGATGGCGCCGTCGCTCTGTTCGTGCAGTTGCCCGCTGGCGCCGGCCACGCTGCGCCCGCTCCAGCCGAACCACAGGCCGCCGCGTTCCCGCAGCGCGGCCAGCAGGCCCACGGCGAGGCCGCCGGCGCGGGTTTCTCCGGGCAGCGCGACCCGGTTGGAGACCACCACCAGGCGGCTCACGAGGCTTCCTGCCAGCTGCGCGACAGGCGCATCGCCGCAGTGATCAGGCCCACGTGCGAGTAGGTCTGCGGGAAATTGCCCCACTGCTCGCCGTCGCTGAAGGCCAGGTCCTCGGACAGCAGGCCGAGGTGGTTGCGCCGCGCCAGCACGCTTTCGAACAGGGCCCGCGCCTCATCGAGGCGGCCGATCGCGGCCAGCGCGTCGATGTACCAGAACGTGCAGATGGTGAAGCTGGTTTCCGGCGCGCCGAAATCGTCCGGGGCGATGTAACGGAACAGCGCGTCGCCGCGCCGCAGGCCGTGGCCGATGGCCTCGACCGTGGCGACGTAGCGCGGGTCGGAGGCGTCGATGAAGCCGATGTCGGCCAGCAGCAGCAACGAGGCGTCCAGGTGGCTGCCGTCGAAGGTGTCGGTGAAATGCCCCAGCTGCGCGTTCCAGCTGCGCTCCAGCACGCGCTGGCGGATGCCGTCGGCGCGTTCGCGCCACAGCGCGGCGCGCCCGGTCAGCTCCAGCCGGCCGGCGATCTTGGCCAGGCGGTCGCAGGCGGCCCAGCACATCGCCGCGGTGTAGGTATGCACCGCGGTCCGCCCGCGGAATTCCCACAATCCGGCATCGGGCACGTCGTACAGGGCATAGGCGCGTTCGCCGAGCGGTTCCAGCCGGCCGAAGGTGTGCAGGTCGCCCGGGTCTTTCAGGCGCTGGTCGAAGAACAGCTGGGTCGAGGCCAGCACCACCGAGCCGTAGACGTCGTGCTGCTGCTGCAGCCAGGCCAGGTTGCCGCGCCGCACCGGGCCCATGCCGCGGTAGCCGGCCAGGGATTCGACCTCGTGCTCGTCCAGCCGCTCCTCCATGCCGATGCCGTACAGCGGCTGCAGGCTGCCGTCGCTGGTGGCGAGGTTGAAGATGTAGCGCAGGAAATCCTCCATCGACTTCGTGGCGCCAAGGCGGTTGAGCGCGCGCACCACGAAGGCGGCGTCGCGCAGCCAGCAGTAGCGGTAGTCCCAGTTGCGCGCGCTGCCGGGCGCCTCGGGAATCGAGGTGGTCATCGCCGCGATGATCGCGCCGCTGTCCTCGTACTGGCACAGCTTGAGGGTGATGGCGCTGCGGATCACCGCGTCCTGCCATTCCAGCGGGATGGACAGGTAGCGCGCCCATTCGCGCCAGTAGTCCTCGGTGCGCTGCTGCGCGTCCTGCGCGTAGCTGGCCAGCGGACGGTCCAATGTCTCGTCCACGCCCAGTACCAGTTCCATCGGATGCGCCAGCACGAACGGCAGGCGTTCGCGGATGAAGCGCACCGGCACGTCGGTGGTCAGGCGCAGGGTGAAGCCCGGCAGCAGCCAGCGCAGGTGGTTGCTGCCCCAGGTGGACTCGGGCGCGCGCGCGCCCCCCTCCGCCCGCGGCCGCGCCCCGCTGCGGCTGCGCGGGCTGGCCGCC
>NZ_JASCOS010000216.1:0-2637 GCF_029959705.1 Stenotrophomonas sp. PS02297
CACGCGCCAAGCCAGCCACTCCCGGCGGGGTGGCTGTCTTGGCGCTTTTTTCATGCCCAGGTTTTCAACAGGGGGATTCATGGGTGCTGTCGAAACATCGCGGATGCTGCATCGGCGGGAACCGGCCATCGAGGCGGACCGGCTGTTCCTGTTGATGCTGGCGCTCCTGGGCTCCGCGGCGCTGGCCCAGGCACTGCATTCGGGCAGGTGGGCCATGTTCCTGGCGCTCTGCCTTCCGGCGGCCGGATTGGCCGCGCTCCAGGCATGGCATGCGCCGGGCACCCGGCGCGTGCGCGCCGCGATCGCCACGGCGCTGATACTGGCGCTGGCGACGCTGGCGGCCGACCACCCCGCCCTGGCGTATTCCGGCGAGCTGGCCGTCATCGCCCTGCTGCTGTCCTACCGCGACTGGTTGCCGGTGGCGCTGGCGGCGGCCGTCGCCCTCCTCTTCCAGCTGCCGATCCTCCGGGCGGAGGCGCATGGCGCGGCCATCGCCGCGCTCCCGCACATGGCATCGACCGCGGTGCTGGCCGCATTCGCCTGCGTGATCGCCATGCGGCTGCGCAGGCTCGATCCATGGACGCCCCCGTCCTCAAGCCAGACGCCCGCCACGCCTCCCGCGACCGATGACGCCGCCGCCAGCGGCTTCCATGTGGAGACCGCGCTGTGCGCCCTGCGCACCGGCATGATGATCGCCGACCCGGACCACCTCATCGTCTACGCCAACCAGGCCGTCATCGCGATCCTGCGCAACCAGCGGCAGGAACTGCTCAAGGCCTTTCCCGGCTTCGACCCCGAGCGGCTGATCGGCGCCAGCATCCACTGCTTCCATCGCGATCCGGCGCGCATCCGCGCCCTGCTGGACACGCTCGACGGCCCCCATTCCGGGCGCATCCAGATCGGCGAGGCGCACTTCAGCCTGAACGTCACGCCGATGATCGACGCCGGCGGCCAGCGCCGCGGCTTCGTGGTCGAATGGCACGACCGCACCGCCGAGACCCGGATGGAGCACGACATCGCCGCCATCATCGATGCCGCCGCGCACGGCCGGCTGGACCAACGCCTGCACGCGTCCAGCGGCTCCGGCCTGATGGCCCGCCTGGCCGAGGGCGTCAACCGCCTGCTCGACGCCACGTCGGAGAGCGCCGATGAAATGCGCCGGCTGCTGTCCGCGCTGTCGCGCGGCGACCTCGGCCGGCGCATCACCCGCGACTTCGAGGGCGTGTTCGGGCAGATGAAGACCGATGCCAACGCCACCGCCGAACAACTGGCCGGCATCGTCGCCGGCATCCAGCAGTCGGCGGACAGCATCTCGGCCGCGGCGACGGGCATCGCCGGCGGCAACGACGAACTGTCCGCGCGTACCGAGCGGCAGGCGGCGACGCTGCGCGAGGCCGCCGCGTCGATGGAGCTGCTCACCGCCACCATCCGCGACAACGCCGAGTCCGCCCATCACGCCAGCCAACTGGCCGAAGGCGCCGCGGCGGTCGCCCGCCAGGGAGGCCGGGTGGTGGACGACGTCGTGCTCACCATGCAGGCCATCGAAAGCGCGTCGAGGAAGATCGGCGAGATCATCGGCGTGATCGACGGCATCGCCTTCCAGACCAACATCCTGGCGCTCAACGCCGCAGTGGAGGCCGCCCGCGCCGGCGACAGCGGCCGCGGCTTCGCCGTGGTCGCCGCCGAGGTGCGGACGTTGGCGCAGCGCTCGGCCACCGCCGCGAAGGAGATAAAAGGCCTGATCGGCGATTCGGTCGACAAGGTCGCCGACGGCTCGGCCCTGGTCGGCAAGGCGCGCGGCACGATGAGCGAGATCGTGTCCTCGGTGCAGCGGGTCACCGCCCTCACCGCCGAGATCTCCGCCGCTTCGCGCGAACAGAGCGCCGGTATCGGGCAGGTCAACCAGACCATCGCGCAGATGGACAGGAGCACACGGCAGAATGCGCAGCTGGTGCAGGAGACCAGCCAGGCCACCCACGACATGGAACACCAGGCCGGCATGCTGGCCCGCGCGGCGGCAAGATTCCAGCTGGCCGGCCCGGCGGAGGCTCCGCGCACGGCAGGCGACGCGCGGGCCACGGCATGACGAACCTGGCATCCGCACGGCGGCACGCGATGGCCAGGCCATTCACCAGAACATGGAACAGGAAGGGATGTTGAACATGCTCCACACCACAGCGGGCGATCCGGCGAACCCGGGACCGGACGCCACGCGCGCGGCGCTCCCGGCGGCACCAATGACAGGAATGCGGCATGGCCCGGATCATCTGCACTGACCCCGGCCTGGCCACGCGGCTGCGGCTGCTCCTCGCCGATGCGGGCGAGGCGGAGGTCATCAACCAGAGCTGCGACTGCGAGCAGGCGCCGCTGTGCCGCTGGCTCGATCCCGACCCGCTGGGCCCCAGCGGACAGGTGCAGGCCGCGCTGTACGAGGCGATCGAAACGCTGGAACGCAGCAGGCATGCCTTCCGTTCCCGCGAAATGGGGCAACTGCGGCAACGCCTGACCCGCCTGCTGGAGGACCTGGCAGGAGCTGCATGACCCGCCCGGGTGCCGCGCATGGCGCGGACCCGCTTTGCCGGGCAGGACGCACGGGCCTGCAAGACGAAGCGCCACGGCAGCCGTTCCGGACGGAGC
>NZ_JASCOS010000217.1:0-2533 GCF_029959705.1 Stenotrophomonas sp. PS02297
CGCGTGGGGCCTGCGCGGCGGGCGCCCCGCCGCGCTCCGCCCCGGGGCCGGGGTGGGCGGCGCGCGCCGACTCCGGACTGCCGCTGGTGTTCAGTTCGTCCACGCAGGACGTGTGCACGGTGACCGCCGCTGGCCAGCTGGCCTTCGTACGGGCCGGCAGCTGCACCCTGGTGGTGGAGCAGGCCGGCGATGCCACCCATCGCCCGGCCTCGGCCACGCGCACGTTCCGGATCGAGCCGGTACCGCCGGGCGTGCCGGACATCCGGACGCTGACGCCGGTGGGTACCGGGCAGGTCAGCGTGGCGTTCACTCCGCCGGCGTTCACCGGTGGCGCGAGCATCGACGGTTACCGGGTCACCGCCACACCGCAGGGCGCGGCGGCGCCGGCCCTGCGCACGATGAGCCTGCGTGCGGCGAGCACGCCGGGCGTGGTCACCGCCACCGGCAGCGGCTCGCCGATCCTGGTGCAGGGGCTGGCCGAGGGCGTGAGCTATGTGTTCACCGTGGCCGCCTACAACCTGGCCGGCGAAGGCGAGGCGGACAGCGCCACGGAGCTAGTGGCCGCACCGGAACTGAGCTGGATCGGCGATCTGCAGAAGATGTACGGCCAGGCCGATTTCGAGCTGCCGCTCCCGCAGAGCAACAGCCCCGGCGCGTTCACCTTCACCAGCAGCAATCCGGCGGTGGCCACGGTCAATGGCCGCACCGTCACCGTGGTGGGCGAAGGCAGCACCACGCTGACCGCTACCCAGGCGGCGACCCCCAGCCACCTCACCGGCGCGGTGGCGGTGACGCTGGTGGTCAACGCACGTCCCGACCCGACGCTGGACGCGCAGGTCAGCGGCGGCATCCAGGCGCAGGTGGACGCCAGCGTGCGCTTCGCCCAGGTGCAGGGCGACAACATCCGCGACCGCCTGCGGCAGGTGCGTTCGGGGCGCAACGCCAGCAGCGTCAATTTCGCGTTGGCCTATGCCGGCAGCCAGGGCGTACCGGGGCTGACGATGCCGGTGGGCCGTGCGGCCGAGGCGGCGCTGCCGTCGCTGCCGCAAGGCTGGGGCCTGTGGCTGGCCGGCACGGCGACCTTCGGCAAGGCCGGGCGCAACGGCCGAGCCGGTGGCGGTTTCGACTTCAACACCGGTGGCATCACTCTGGGCGCGGACCGTGCGGTAGGCGAGCATGTGCTGCTCGGCATGGCCGGCAGCTGGGGCCGGCAGGGCACGGACTTCGACGACATCCCGTCCAAGGTCGATGCCGACCAGCGCTCGCTGGCGGTATATGGCCTGTGGCGCATGGGCGAGCACCTGTTCGTGGACGGTCTGCTGGCCAACGGCCAGCTGGACTTCGACCTGGCCCGCTGGAGCGAACTGGCCAATGCCAGCGCCCATGCCACGCGCGCCGGCCAGCAATGGTTCGGCTCGCTGACCTTCGGTTACGAGCACCGCAGCACGTCGGGGCTGAGCCTGACCGGCTACGGGCGCTACGACGGCCATCGCGCCACGCTGGACGGCTACCGCGAGCGCGGCCTGGACGCCTACGACCTGGCCTATGGCCGGCAGCAGGTGGACAACAGCGCGCTGGCGATGGGGCTGGAGGGCAGCCTGAGCTTCCAGCGCGAGCGGCTGAGCTGGCGCCCGCACTGGCGCATCGAGTACCGCGGTGCGCTGGAGAACCGCGGCGACGTGGCGGTGAACTACGTGCAGCGCCCGCGCGACGCCGACTACGTGCTGGCCATGCGCAGCTACAACGACGACACGTTGTCGCTGGGCGCTGGCATGGACCTGCAGCTGGACAGCGGTTGGATGTTCTCGCTGCTGCTGGGCCGCGAGCAGGGCCGCAACGCGATGCGCAGCAACAGCATCGGGCTGCAGGTGCGCTATGGGCAGCAGGGCGCGGGCGTGCCGATGTACGGCGAGAACGGCGACGAGTTCAACGTGGACATGACCGGCGATGCGCGCCGTCGCTGCCGTGGAGCGACCCAGCGTTGTGCGACGCCGGGCAGCGCGATGGACGATACCCGCCCCTGAGCGGGCGACCGCGTCGGAGCTGCCGGCGCGGTAATGCCCAGCGAGGCGATGCCCGGCTCTACAGGACGACAGTGCCCTGTGGTGCCGGGTGACGCCTGGTGGGTGTGCGCGGCAATGCCCCAGCGGGGCGTTGCCCCGCTCTACTCGGCGACCGGGTTCGACGCCCGGCACCGGCTCTCGCGGCAATCGCTGCCGCATGCGTGGTTTTCCTGCGCATACCGGCCAGCCACCGCGCGTCGCTCGTGCGGAAGCGCGCTTCCGTGTGCGCTGGGGGTCTTGCCGGAGAACCCGGGGACAGGACGGTTTTTCACGGGCCATTGAAAAGCTGCAGGAACAACGGTGGCCGGCCTTGGGCGCCAACGATGTTCTATGCGGGCCG
Source organism: Stenotrophomonas sp. PS02297 (assembly GCF_029959705.1). Taxonomy (NCBI): domain Bacteria; kingdom Pseudomonadati; phylum Pseudomonadota; class Gammaproteobacteria; order Lysobacterales; family Lysobacteraceae; genus Stenotrophomonas; species Stenotrophomonas sp. PS02297. Next base: position 2,404 of record NZ_JASCOS010000217.1, read on the forward strand.
GTTCCGTGGGCAGGGCCCCGGTCGCGAGCGACAGCGCTCCTGCGGGAGTCGACGCGGGTGCGGGTTCTGCCCGCATCCACGTCGATGCCGTTGCTCAGAGCCTGTATTCGACCGTCATGAAGTACTCGGC
>NZ_JASCOS010000218.1:0-2437 GCF_029959705.1 Stenotrophomonas sp. PS02297
CCTTCGGCCAGTGCCAGTTGCGCCTGCCCGCCCTGCAGCTGGGCTGGCAACGTGTCGGCGCGCAGCGCCACGCCGGCCTGGATGGCGCTGCGCACGTGCGGTCGCTCGAGGCTCGCCGACAGCGGCCTTCGACCATCGCACGCTGTTCCAGGTTGAACCCTCCGCAGGTCCGGGTGCCGCCGTCGCGCAGGCCGGCGTGACGGCGGCCTCCTTAGCCCATCCGTTCCGGCGCCTGCCCGCAGAGCGCCGCCGTCAGCGGTCCGTTCCCGGCCTCACGCCCAGTCCGACAGCGCGATCTTCAGCTCCGCCGCGAAGCCCTTGGCCGAGGACAGGGGCACCGTGAATACGTTGGGAGCCTGCTGGCTGATGCCGATGGCCCTGGCCTTGGCGCTGTCCAGTTCGGCCTGCGTCTTCGGGCCGCCGGCCCATTGGTCGTCGCCCCAGACATAGCGCAGCCGCCAGCCGTCGCCATCGGGCTTGGCGAACAGCACCAGCGTGTTGCGGAACAGGTACTCGCCGGGGATGTGGTTCTTGAGGAACAGCGCGCCATCGACCTCGTAGCCGGCGTTGCACACCGCCAGCTCGATGGAGAAGGCGACCTCGCTGCCGGCGGTGATGCGGCGGCTGTCCAGGAACACCGAGAACAGCACAGGCGCGCGCGCGTCGCGGCGTACCTTGCCGTCCGCGTCGAAGATGTCGCTGTATTCGCGGCGCACCGCGCACTCGTTGGCCTGGGTGCGCGCGGTGAGCTCGTAGGTATAGGCGCCGCGCGGCGCCACGGTGGCCTCGATGTAATACGAGGAACGCACCTGCTTGCCACGCTTGCGCGCGGCCTCGACTTCCGGCGGCAGGGCCAGCGCGGTGATGTCCAGCTGCGCGGTGGCGCAGATATCGCCGAACAGGAAGCGCGACAGGTTCTGGTAGCCCTCCTCGGAATTGACGATGCCGAAGTAGCCGCTGTGGCTGCGGTTGACGAAGGCCCGCGGCGCGCCTTCGACATACGCGTTGGCGATGCGCACCAGGCCGTCGCTGAGCGCGCCGACCGCGAACGAGGACAGGCCGCGCGCCACCGCGTAGTCGCGGCTGTTGGTGCCGATCAGGCAGAACATGCGTTCGGGCGGGAAGCCGGAATCGCCGAGCGTGTTGACCTTGTCCTTGGGCACCTTCAGGTAGCGCGCCATGTTGCCGCGGTTGAAGTTGTTCATGTCGTTGGCCGACAGCAGGTCGGGCACGTTGATGCCGGCGATGTCGATGCCGTTGTGTGGCGTGGCGTAGGTGAACACCTTGTCCACCAGCGTGCGCGCTTCGGCGCCGGCGACCTCGGGGTTCTGCAGCAGGCAGCGGCAGATCAGCCCGCCCATCGAATGCGCGACCAGGTACACGCGGAAATCGCGGCGCTGGCTGGCGTTGTTGCCGCACACGCTGTCGCGCAGCTCCAGGATGCGCCGGCCCAGGCTGGCGGCGGCCTCGGTGATCGACGGCGCCTTGCCGTCGCCGAACGCCGGGTCGGCTACGTCGTAATAGCGGTGGATGACGATGCTGCGCGGCGCGATGCCGCTGCGCAGTTCGGCGCCGCCGTCGTAGACGTCGCGGTATCCGTAGTCCTTCATCAACCGCACCAGCGGCGACTCGAACACGAACTTCAGCACCGAGCCGTCCTGCGCCTGGCGGATCTTGGTGGAGCCGGCTTCCAGGCCCATGTAGGGCGTGGAGGTGGTCTCGACGATCTCCGAGCGGGTCATGGCGTAGCCGCGCACGTAGATGATCGGGAAGAAGGGGCGTTCGATCCTGTCCATGTCCGGCTCCGCGGGAAGGGAAGGCGATGCTTGGCCATTGTGGTCGCATCCGGGGCGATCGGCGACCGGGCGTGGGGTAGCGGCAGGGCGGTCGGGCTGTGTAGCGCCGGGCAGGGCCCGGCGGGGCTTGGCCGGTAATGCTCCAGCGGGGCGTTGCCCCGCTCTACAAGGAGGTGGGGTTCTGTAGCGCCGGGCAGGGCCCGGCGGGGCTTGGCCGGTAATGCCTCAGCGGGGCGTTGCCCCGCTCTACGGGGAGGTGGGGTTCTGTAGCGCCGGGCGACGCCCGGCGGGGCTTGGCCGGGGATGCCCCAGCGGGGCGTTGCCCCGCTCTACTGGGAGGTGGGGTTCTGTAGCGCCGGGCGACGCCCGGCGGGGCTTGGCCGGGGATGCCCCAGCGGGGCGTCGCCCCGCTCTATGGGGAGGTGGGGTTCTGTAGCGCCGGGCGACGCCCGGCGGGGCTTGGCCGGGGATGCCCCAGCGGGGCGTCGCCCCGCTCTACGGGGAGGTGGGGTTCTGTAGCGCCGGGCGACGCCCGGCGGGGCTTGCCCGGGAATGTCCCGGCGGGGCGTTGCCCCGCGCTACAGGGAGGTGGGGTTCTGTAGCGCCGGGCGACGCCCCGCGGGGCGTGCCCCGGAATTCCA
>NZ_JASCOS010000219.1:0-2437 GCF_029959705.1 Stenotrophomonas sp. PS02297
CTGCCGGCGCGGGGGCGCTGCAGGCGGCGCGCGGCGCGGCCGCGGCCGGCCGCTATGCCGAAGCGATCAAGGCCTACGACGAAGTGTTCGGCGCCGGTGGGCCGCCGGACAACCTCGCGCTGGAGTACTACCAGGTACTGGCCGGCACCCAGGACGGCTGGGCGCGCGCGCGCGACGGCCTGCGCCGGCTGGTGTCCGCCGACCGCGACAACGGCGCCGCCGCGCTGGCGCTGGCGCAGGTGTTGACCTACCGCGAGCCGAGCCGGCGCGAGGGCATCGCCCAGCTGAAGACGCTCAGCCAGCGCCAGGACACGGCCGGTCCGGCGCGTGCCGCGTGGCGCCAGGCGCTGCTGTGGCTCAACGCCACGCGCGCCGACGCGCCGCTGTTCCAGGCGTTCCTCGAAGTGCAGCCGGACGATCGCGAAGTGGCCGCCCGCCAGGCGCAGCTGCGCGACCAGGCGGTGCGCGCGGAAGCGGCGCCGGATCCGAACCAGCGCCTGCTGGGCGAGGGTTTCCGCGCCCTGCAGGCCGGCACCCTGGACGTGGCCGAGGCGCGCTTTGCCCAGGTGCTGCGTGCGCAGCCGAAGAATTCCGAAGCGATGGGCGGGCTGGGCTCGGTGCGGCTGCGCCAGGAGCGCTTCGGCGAGGCCGCCGAACTGCTGCGCCCGGCGGCGTCGGCCAACGGCAAGTGGCGCAGCGCGGCCAACGCCGCGCGCTATTGGCTGGTCCTGCAGGAGGCACGCCGGCAGCCGGGGCCGGAGGCGGTCGCGAAGGTGCGCGAGGCCATCGCCCTGCAGCCGAAGGAACCCACCGGCCATGTGCTGCTGGGCGACCTGCTGGGCGCCAGTGACGCCGCCACGGCCGAGGCGAGCTACCGCAGGGCGCTGGAACTGGATGCCGGCAATGCCGGCGCGCTGCAGGGGCTGGGCGGCCTGCTCGGGCGGCTGGGGCGCGCCGACGAGGCGGCCGCGCTGTTCGACCGGTTGACCCCGGAACAGCAGGAACGCGCCGGCGGCGCCGCGGTGCTGCGCGCCAACCTGGCCCGCGCCCGTGCCCAGCAGGCGATCGCCTCGGGCAGCCTGGAGATGGCGCAGATCGAACTGGAGGACGCCGTGCTGCAGCAGCCGCGCGATCCGTGGCTGCGGCTGGAACTCGCCCGGCTCTACCAGCGGCAGGGACGCCCGGACCAGGCCGATGGCCTCATGGCCGGCCTGCGCGCACAGGATGAAGACTCGCCGCAGGCACTGTTCGCCCAGGCATTGTTCGCGCGCGAACGCAACGACTGGAACGGCGCCTGGGCCGCGCTGGAGCGCATTCCGGCGGCATCGCGCGATGCGGAGATGAGCGCGCTGCACGACACCGCCTGGGTCCAGCTGCAGGCTGCGCAGGCGCGCACCCTGGTGCAGGGCAACCGGGTTGGCGAGGCGCAGCTGCTGCTTGCCCGGACCGAATCGGCATTGGGCGCGCGCGTTGCACAGCCCGCCATCGCGGCGGCCCTGGCCGGTGCCTATGCCGACATCGGCAGCCAGCAGCGCGCGCTGGCGCTGGCGCAGCGGTTGATGCAGGGCAACCCGGGCGTGGAGGAGCGCCTGCAGTACGGCCAGGTGCTGCTGCGCGCACGCCAGGACGCCGAACTGGCGGCCCTGCTGCGGCAGCTGGGCGAGGCAGATCTCACCGCGCCCCAGCTCAAGCGCCTGCAGGAGCTGCGCAGCGCCTATGTGCTGCGCCAGGTCGACGCGCTGCGCGAACTCGGCAACCTGGAAGGCGCCTACGAGGTGCTGGCACCGGTGCTGGCGCAGCAGCCGCAGGATCCGCAGACCATCGCCGCGCTCGCGCGCCTGTATGCCGCGGCCGGCGATCACGGCCAGGCACTGGCGCTGTACCAGCAGCAGCTGCAGCTGGCCCCGGGCGACGTCGATGCGATGGTGGCCGCCGCCGGCAGCGCCGCGGCGATGCGCGACCTGGGGACCGCCGAGCAGTACCTGGAGCAGGCGCTGGCGCAGGCGCCGCAGTCGCCGGAAGTGCTGGCCGCGGCCGGCCGCGTGTACCGCTCGGCGGGCAAGAACCGGCGCGCGGAGAGTTACTTCAAGGCGGCCATCGCCGCCGCCGCGCGTGGTGCCGGGCAACTGGACAACGGTTATCCGCGCGCCAGTACCGCCCTGGCCGGCGGTGGCCGCGCCTTCAATCCCTTTGCCGGCATCACCCGCGGCAATACCCGGCCGGTCGCCCTGCGCGCCGATCCGGCGCCGCTGCCGGCCAGCGTCGCCGCGCTCGCCGGCAATGCGCCGCTGGCCGCGGCGGCCCTGCCTGCGCCGCAGATCGGTGCCGATGGCCTGCCGGCTCCGGTGCTGGCGCTCGCCGCCGCTCCCGTCGCGGCCGCGCCGGTACCGCAGCGCGCCGCGGCTTCCGCACCGATGGCCGGCGCACTGCCGGCGCC
>NZ_JASCOS010000021.1:0-44484 GCF_029959705.1 Stenotrophomonas sp. PS02297
GGCTTCAGCCGCGAGGGGGCTTTTGTCGGTAAAGCCCTTTCGCGGCTGAAGCCGCTCCTACCCCTAAAGCCTCACCTTGGCGCCTGCGCCATCGCGGCCCGCCGGCCACCGTACCTGCGGTCCAGGCGGATGCCGACGATCACCGCGACCACCACCGGCGCCGTCCACGGGAACAGCTCGACCAGCAGCGGCGGCACCGTGGCGTGCGCCTGCAGCCACTGCCACAGCGGGTGCATGCCGATGCCGAGGAAGGCGACGTGGGTGGCGATGCCCGCGCCCAGCATGGACTGGTAGTGCTGGCGCAGCGCCCAGTCCGGGCGCGAGGGGCCGCGGCGGGCGAATGTCCGCATGCGCCAGCCCGCCCACAGGCCGATCATCGAGAACCCCAGGAACAGCATCTGGCCCTGGCCGATGCCCACCAGCAGCGTGGCCAGCGCCAGCAGCAGCATCGGCCACAGCGCCAGTTTCCAGCCGATCCGCCCTACCAGCCGCTTCCAGTCGCGCTTGTCGGTGACCGCGCGCCACGCCAGCCAGGCGGCATTGCCGGTGATGGCCATCAGGTAGGCCAGGAACAGCGCCGACAGCGGCTGCTGGCGGAAGAAGGCGTACTGCACGGTGATCGGCAGCGCGGTGGCCACGATTACCGCCATCGCCACCAGGTACACCGTGCCCAGCGCGCGATGCCGCGGCGAACCTTTCTTCATCAGCGCCGCGGACCAGAAGCCCACCAGCGCGACCACGCCGGCCAGTACGTGCAGCGCGACGAACAACGAATATCCAGGCATGACGGTTCCTCCGGTGACGGCCGGCGGAATGCGGCGGCCATGCACAGGTTCGCGGAGCGGTGCCAGTCACGGCAGTCGCCACGGTCATCACCGGACCCTGCCGGAAGTCACTTTCTGCACCGCCCCCCTTGCCGGCGGCGGCCGCGCCCACCAGCATGCGCGCATGGAAATCGGCTCGCAGTCGCGCTGGCGCGGACTACTTCATCCTCTCAACCTGGCCGGCCTGCTCACCTGGTGCGCCGTGGCCTTCACCCTGTCCTATGGCGACGCCGCGTTGCAGCCGTGGCGCTGGGCCTGCGCCCTGCTGTTCCTGGCCGCCTTCCTGGTGGCCACGGCGCTGCCGCAGGCGTCCTGGCAACGGGCGACGCTGCTGCTGGTCGAAGCCGTCGCCGCGCTGGCGCTGGTGCGGCTGGCCCACTACAGCGGCGTGGCGCCCGCGCTGCTGGTGATGCTGGCCGCGCAGGTCGCCGCCACCTGGCCGCTGCGCGTCGCCCTGCTCGCCGTCGCCGCCTTGAACCTGGGCATGTACTTCGTGCTGCGCGGGGTCAACGCGCATGCCGGCGTGGTGGTGCTGATCTTCGCCGGCTTCCAGGCCTTCGCCATGCTCACCACGCACTATGCGCGCAGCGCCGAGCAGGCGCGCGACCGGCTGGCGCTGGTCAATGCCGACCTGCTCGCCACCCGCGCGCTGCTGGCGGAAAGCTCGCGCGATGCCGAGCGCCTGCGGCTCGCACGCGACCTGCACGATGTCGCCGGGCACAAACTCACCGCGCTGCGCCTGCAGCTGCGCGCGCTGGCAGGACGCGCCGACACGCCGACCGGGCTGGCGTTGTGCGAACAGCTTTCCGCCGAGCTGCTCGGCGACATCCGCGCGGTGGTGCAGTCGCTGCGCGACAGCGGCGAGCTCGACATCGCCACCGCCCTGCACGCGCTGGCCGCGCCCCTGCCGCGACCACGGCTGCAGCTGCGGCTGGACGACAACGTGCAGCTGCGCGACACCGGCCTGGCCGAGGCGCTGCTGCGCTGCGTGCAGGAAGCCCTGACCAACAGCGCGCGCCACGGCGATGCGCAGGTACTGCACGTGGCCCTGCGCCAGCACGATGGCCGCCTGCTGCTGGACATGCACGACGATGGCCGGCTGCGCGGCGAACTGCGCGAAGGCAACGGCCTGACCGGCATGCGCGAACGCGTCGCCGAGCACGGCGGCAGGCTGCAGCTGCGGCGCGGCGCGTCCGGCGCGCTGCACATCCAGGCGGAGTTCGCGGCATGAGCGGTGCCCCGCGCATCGCCCTGGTCGACGACCAGGCCCTGATCCGCGCCGGCCTGCGCGCCCTGCTGCAGCAGCAGGGCATCGAGATCGCATTCGAGGCCGACAGCGGCGAGGCCCTGCTGGCGCAGCTGCAGCAGCAGCCGGTGCAGCTGATCGTCTCCGACATCCGCATGCCGGGCATGGACGGCATCCAGGCATTGCAGGCGCTGCGCGGACGCGGCGACACCACGCCCTGCCTGTTCCTGACCACCTTCGACGAGAGCGACCTGCTGCTGCGCGCCACTGAAGCCGGCGCGCAGGGCTTCCTGCTCAAGGACGCCGCGCCGGAGGACCTGCGCGATGCCATCGTGCGCATCGTCGCCGGCCACACCCTGCTGCAGCCGGTCAGTACCGACGCGGTGCGGCAGCGCTATCGCTACCACGCCGACGATGCGCCCAGGGAGCTGTTCAGCCAGAAGGAAGTGGCCGTGCTGCGCTTGATGGCCGGCGGCTACAGCAACCGCGAGATTGCCGGCAGCCTGTTCCTGGCCGAGGGCACGGTGAAGAACTACGTCTCGGCCATCCTCGACAAGCTGGACACCCGCGACCGCACCCGCGCGGTACTCAAGGCGATCACCCTGCGCATCATCTGAACACCTTGACCGACCGTCGCAGGGGCGCCTTCGGCCGGCACCGGCCTTGCCAGCGGCGGCCGGTCGCGACTGGATCCGTTCCTACGGGACGGCTGGAAGGGCGGTACTGCGCACTTCCACGGTGACGTGCACGATCTCCTCGTGGATCGACAGCGCGCGGTGGAATACCTCGGCGCCCACGCCCGGCACGGTCGCCACCTCCATCGAACAGGCGAAGCGGCCGCGGCCGACCTGCCAGACGTGCAGGTCGCTGATGCGCGCCGGCACCTCTCCCTGCTCGACCGCTTCGCGGATCTCCGCCACCACCGGCGCGTCCATCTCCGCATCCAGCAGCACGCGGCCGGTCTGGCGGATCAGGCCCCAGGCCCACACCGACACCAGCACCGCGCCGACGATGCCCATCACCGGGTCCATCCAGGACGCGTTGAAATACAGGCCACCGAGCAGGGCGACGATCGCCAGCACCGAAGTGGCTGCATCGGCCAGCACGTGCAGGTAGGCCGAGCGCTGGTTGAGGTCGTGGTGGTGATGGCCGTGATGATGGTCGTGGTCGTGGCCATGGTGGTGATCGTGCTGGTCGCGCAGCCACCACGCGCACAACAGGTTCACCGCCAACCCCACCACGGCGATGGCGATGGCCTGCGGGTAGTGGATGGGGCTGGGCTTCAACACGCGCGCGATCGATTCGAAGGCCATGATAGCGGCCACGCCCAGCAGCAGGATCGCGCTGGTGTAGCCGGCCAGGATCTCGATCTTCCAGGTGCCGAAGGCGAAGCGCGGGTCGTCGCGGTAGCGCCGCGCGCAGGCGTAGGCGAAGGCGGCCAGCCCCAGCGCCAGCGCATGCGAGCTCATGTGCCAGCCGTCGGCCAGCACCGCCATCGAGTTGAACCACCAGCCGCCGGCGATCTCCACCCCCATCATCAGCACGGTCAGGGTCATGGCGCGGCGGGTGTTCTTCTCCGCCATCGGATTGCCTTCGCTGAAAGCGTGGCGATGCCGGCGGGAACGGGCAAGGGCTTCAAGGTTCATCGCTGCGACCTTTTCGCATACCCCCATAGGGTATACGATCCATGGCATGGGACATATCCAGCGCGACAGGAAGAAGCTGCTCACCCGCGTCCGCCGCATCGCCGGCCAGGTGGCGGCGCTGGAGCAGGCACTGGAGGCCGGCGACGACTGCGACGCGGTGCTGGTGCAGATCGCCGCCGCCAAGGGCGCCATGCACGGACTGATGCTGGAGGTGATGGCCGGCCACCTCAGCGACCACGTCGTCGCCGAGAAGGATCCGGCCAGGCGGGCGGGCGAGGCAGCGGTGCTGCTGGAACTGCTCAAGCGCCACGCGCGATGACGGAACGCCGCGGGACCGGCGCCGGTCCGCGCGGCCATGCCGTTCCGTTCAAGCCGTGCGTGCCGGCTCCATTGCCGCCCGCGCCCACACGCTGTCGGTGTGGCCCCGCTCCATCCGCAGCCGGGTGCGATGGGCGATATGCAGCATCACCGGCACGGCAGCGAGCGCGGTCGCGTCCACGGGCCAGCTGCCCGGGTGGCTCCACGTACCGCCGATGCCCCACAAGCCCGCCAGGCTCGACAGCGGAATGGCCAGGGTGAAGGCCGCGCCCGCCCACAGCAGTTCCACCGCGGCGCGCGACGGTCCGCGCAGGAAGGCCCAGGCCACCGAGGCGGAGAACACCGCGTAGTAGATGGCCTGGTGCCACCCGGCCAGGTCCTGCACCTGCGCCGGCAACCATTTGGCCGCGGCGAGCGTGGCCGAGATGCCAGCCACGCTTCCCAGGGTCACGCCGCTGGTCAGGCAGCCCAGCGCCCATGCCGAACGCTTCTGCGGCACCGTTTCCACGCCGCGTTGCTTCCGGCGCCGCGATTCGATCCACAGCACGTTGCCGGTATGGAACAGCGCCGCGCCCGCCAGCCCCATCAGCACGTACAGCCAGCGCACCGCGTTGCCGCCGTAGCTGCCGAAGTGCAGGGCGAAGAAGGCGTTGACCGCCTCGCTCCATCCGTCCATGTGGCCGGGCAGGTCGTGGGTGTCCACGATGCCGCTGTACGGGTCCAGCCCGGCCTGCATCCAGGTGCGCCCGCGCGCGCCGCGGCGCACGTCCAGGCCGACGACGCTGGCCTCGGCCTGGCCCTGGCGGTTTTCCTGGAAGGTGAAGGCATGCACGTCGAAGCCCGGCAGCTGCGCCTGGACGCGGGCCAGCAACTCCTGCGCGGGCAGCGGCGCATCGCCGGCCGGCGGCGGCGGCGCATGCTCGCCCCAGTCGAGCTGGCCGCCATACAGCACCTTGGCCTGGGTGGCGTAGAACGGCGTATGCAGGGCGAAGCCGACGCTGGTGAGCGCGATCACCAGGTGGAACGGCAGGCTGAAGATGCCCAGGGCATTGTGCGCGTCCAGCCACATGCGCTTGATGTTCTTGCCGATGCGCAACGCGAACACGTCCTTGGCCAGTGTCGGCAGCAGTACGACCAGCCCGGACAGCAGCGCCACCGCATAGGCCAGCGCCACCGCGCCCATGACGATGCGGGCCACGCCATCGGGCAGCGGCAGGCCGACGAACTGGTGCATGCGGTCGACCAGGCCGGCCGCGCTCGCCTTGCGCAGCTTCTCCGTCTGCAGGCTGCCGTCGGGAGCGAAGCTGGCCCCGTACTCGATCAGCTCGCGCGGCCGCTTCCCGCGCTCGGCCCAGATCACCCGCGCCGGCTGGTCCGGTGAGGGCTCGATGATGATCGAATGGCGCCGGGCGGCCTGCGGATGTACGGCCAGCACCGCGGCCAGCAGCGTCTCGGCATCGCGCAGCGGCGGTGCGGCGGCCAGGCCCGAGGGCGGCGTGGCCCAGCGCTCCAGCGGCTTCTCGAACATGGTGATCGCGCCGGCGTAGAACGCGATGAACAGCATCAGCCCGCAGACGATGCCGATCCAGATGTGCACATCCTTGTAGACCTTGATGATGTCGCTGCCGATCTTCATGCCCACCTCACCCCAACCACGCCTTCAGCAGCGCCAGCAGGCCGGAGGCCGCCAGCGTCGCCGCACCCAGCCACGACCAGGCGCGCCGGCCGTCGCGGAACAGGAATACGAAACCGAGCACCGTGGCCCACAGCGGCGCGATCATCCACATGTTGAACTGCAGCTTGCCCTCGCCGGCGAGGCCGCCCGGCGTGAGCAGGGCGATCACCCCGCTCAGCGCGACCGACAGCGCATAGCCCAGCACCACGCCCGCCGTGGTCTTGCCGAACCAGTGCCGGCTCTGCAGCCGCGTCCGCGTTCCGCTCATGCAGGCCCCCGTGCGCGCGTGCGCGCCCGCCACGCGCCCAGGAAGGGCGCCAGCGACCAGACGAACATCAGCAGCACCGCCCAGGCGAAGACGGCCTCCATCGGCGCCAGCACGCGCAGCATCGCCAGCAGCGACGCCAGCGCGCAGGCCGCACCGGGCCACCCGCGGCGGCGCGACGGCCATGGCCCCGCCGCGCGCCACTGCTGCTGCGGCGAGGCGAGATAGGCCAGCAGCGCCGCGGCGGTGCCGGAAGCAGCCGCCAGAATGGCGAGCAGGAGGGTCATGGCGCGATCTCCGTCATGGCGCGCCGGTGCCAGCGGTGCCGTGATGGCACGCGTGGCACCGGCATTGCCTTACCAGTACCAGCGGGCGTTGGCGGTGATGGTGCGGCCGGTGCCGTACCAGCACGACGAGGTGCCGGTACAGGTGGTGACGTAGCGCTTGTCGGCGATGTTGCCGATGTTCAGCGAAAGCATCACGTTGGCGTCGGTCACCCGCGACAGGTCGAAGCGGATCGCCGCATCCCACAGGGTGTAGGAGGGGATGTTTTCCGGATAGCCGGAGGTGATGGTGCCCAGGCTGCTGCCGACGATCAGGGTCGGGCCGTAATAGCGCAGACCGGTGGCGAGGCTGAAGCCCTCCAGGGCGCCCGACTGGAAGGTGTAGTCACCCCACAGCGAACCCATCCAGTCCGGCACCATCGCCAGGTCCTTGCCTTCCCACACGGTGCCGCTCTTGACCAACTCCGAATCCATCCGCGACAGCGCGCCGATCACGCTGAAGCCTTCCAGCGGCGTGATGCGTGCTTCCAGTTCGACGCCGCGCACCCTGGTTTCGCCGGCGCTGATGTAGCAGGCGGTGATGCCGCCGGCACCGCAGACGTTGCCGTGGTCGGTATCGGGGATGGTGTCGTCCTTCTTGCGCAGGTCGTAGGCGGCCAGGGTGAACAGGCCGTCGAAGCTGGCCGGCTGGTACTTCACGCCCACTTCCCATTGCTTGCCGCGGGTCGGGTCGAAGGCCTTGCCGTCGAAGCTGTCCAGCGCGGTGCGGGTCGAAGGCTCGAACGACTCCGCATAGCTCAGGTACGGCGAGAAACCGCTGTCGAAGGCATACAGCACGCCGGCGTTGCCGCTGAACGCTTCGTTCTTCAGCCTGGTCGTGGCCGAACGCGGCTGGCAGGTGCCGGCACCGGTGCAGGACTGGCTCCAGGACTCGTCCTTGAACCAGTCATAGCGGCCACCGAAGGCCAGGCGCCACTTGTCCAGCGCGATCTGGTCCTGCACATACACGCCGGTCTGGGAGGTCTTGCCGCCGCTCAGGCCGATGCTGTCGGGGAAGCCCGCCGGCAGGCCGGTATGGACCGGGTTGAAGATGTCGATCGGTTTGGGGTTGCGCGGGTCGGTGGGCGTCGCGCGCGGCCCCTGCAGGCGGCTGCCGGTCTGGTCGCCGTGGCGCCAGTCGGCACCGAGCAGCAGGGTGTGCTCGGCCGCACCGGTGCTGAACTTGCCGACGAGGCGGTTGTCGATGCCGTCGGTGTCGGCATCGCCCAGGCCGGAGGCCTGGCGGCGCGCCTGGGTGCGGCCATCGGCATTGAGCGCACCATTGGTGACGATGCCGCGGTACAGCGAGTCCACGTGCATGTGGCGCGCGCTCTGGTTGAAGGTCCAGTGCTCGTTGAAGGCATGCTCGAACAGCCAGCCGGCGTGCCAGACGGTGGCATTCCAGGTGTCGAACTCCGGCTCGCCGATGAAGGTGGTGTTCTTCATGTAGCCGTACCGGGTCGGGATCAGGGTGCCGTCCATCGGCAGGAACTGGTAGGTGCTGCCGCCCTCGTCCTTCTGGTAGTAGCCCAGCAGGGTCAGGCGGGTCTTGTCGGCGACCTGGAAGGTGTAGCTGGGCGCCAGGAACCAGTGCTTCTGCTTGACCGTGTCGATCTGGGTGTCGCCGTCGGCGTAGCGGCCGACCAGGCGGGCCAGGTGGCGGCCGTCCTCCGTGCCCGCGCCCACGTCGAACGCGCTGCTCCAGGTACCGTGGCCGTCCACGCCCAGCTGCAGCACCTGGCGCTGGCCCGGCTCCGGGGTCTTGCTGACCTGGTTGACCATGCCGCCGGGAGCGACCTGGCCGTACATCACCGCCGACGGGCCCTTCAGCACTTCGACGCGCTCGATGTTCCAGGTGTCGATCTTGCCGCGGTTCCATGCGCTGCCCGGCGGCGGAGCGCGCAGGCCGTCCACGGTCATCTGCCCGCTTTCGCTGCCGGCGTTGAAGCCGCGGATACGGAAGTCGTCGTAGCGGTTGTCGGAGCCGGAGCTTTCCAGCACCACGCCGGCGACATAGCGCATCGCTTCGTTGAGGTTGACCACGCCACGCGCATCCAGCTCCTCGCGGGCGATCACCGATACCGACTTGGCGGTTTCGGCGATGGGCGTATCGGTCTTGGTGGCGCCCGAGGTATGCGTGGTGACGCGGTAGGCATTGACCTGCACCGCATCCAGCGTGCGCGCGTCATCGGCGGCGGGCGCCTCCTCGGCGAGCGCGGCGGACGAGGCCAGGGACAGAACGATGGCCAGCGGCAGCGAAGCCGGCCGCCAGACGGAACGGGGGAGATGAGAGGACATGCAGCCAACCTGGATCGTGGGAGAAGGAGTTGGCTGACTGCTGTCGCAGCGGCTGACGCGCCGAATTGTAACAAATGCGAATGATTAACAATACTGCGACAACATGCCGCATGCCATCGCGTGCCGGCCCCGGCATCCGTTGCCGTGTAAAATCCGCGGTTTTTCCCAGTCAGGACCCATGGCGAAAGCTTCAACACGGGCGCCCGTCCTGGGCCCGGCGTTCATTCGCCTGCTGGCCCGCTTCAGCGCCGCCGACCTCCCGCGCACGCCGCCGGTGCTGACCGAGCGGCTGGCGCAGTGGTTCGACTGGAACCGCGCCATCACCCTGTCGCGCGCGCTGGACAACCGCCTGCCCGGGACCGAAGCGGGCGCCGGTTTCGACGACGCCCAGGACGCCGAATGCGCGCGCCTGCGGCAGGCGCTGCTGGACACCATCGAGGCCGACATCGATCTGTCCGCGCCCAGGCGCAAGGATGCCAGCGCCGCCGGCATCGACCCCGGCTACCTGCCCTACCGCCAGCACTGCCTGGCCGCGCAGCGCGCGATGCAGGCGACCACCGGCCTGCTGCGCGGCCGCCTGCGCGACATGCTGGCGCTGCAGTCGCCCACCAAGGCGCGGCTGGCCGAGGTCGATGCGGTGATGGAAGCCACGCTCAGCCCGCGCGAACAGGCGCTGCTGGCCGTGGTCCCCGGCCTGCTCGGCCTGCACTACCAGCGCCTGCGCGATGCCGGCGCCCCGAACACCAACGATCCCACCGGCGCCGAAGCGCCGGACGACACCTCCGCGGCTCCCGCCACCGGTCCCTGGCTGGCACGGTTCCGCCAGGACATGCGCATCGCGCTGCTGGCCGAACTGGACGTCCGCTTCCACCCCATCGACGGCCTGCTCGCAGCGCTGCGCACCCGGTAACCGCACCTCCATGTCCAGAACCTTCATCGCTCCCGTCGTGTTCCTTGCCGGCCTGCTGGCCGTGTGCTGGATCGGCATCGGCTACCTCGGCAGCCACCCGCTGGCCGCCGCCGTCGCCGCGCTGATCGCCACCTGCTACCTGGTCGGCGCCGTCGAACTGCTGCGCTACCGGCAGGCCACCGCCACACTGGTGCAGGCGCTGCCGTCGCTGGGCGAAGCCGCCAGCGACCTCGACGGCTGGCTGTCGCGGCTGCAGCCGGGCCTGCGCAACGGCGTGCGCCTGCGCATCATCGGTGAGCGCGTCGGCCTGCCCGCGCCCGCGCTGACGCCGTACCTGGTCGGCCTGCTGGTGCTGCTGGGCATGCTCGGCACCCTGCTCGGCATGATGGCGACCCTGCGCGGTACCGGCCTGGCGCTGGAAAGCGCCAGCGACCTGGACGCCATCCGCAGCTCGCTGGCCGCGCCGGTCAAGGGCTTGAGCTTTGCCTTCGGCACTTCGATCGCCGGCGTCGCCACCTCGGCGGCGCTGGGCCTGCTGTCGGCACTGCTGCGCCGCGAACGCGCGCAGGCCGTGCAGCAGCTGGACGCGGGCATCGCCGCGCAGCTGGGGCATCTGTCGCCGTTGGCGCAGCAGCGAGAAACCTTCCGCCTGCTGCAGGAACAGAACGCGCTGATGCCGGCGCTGGTCGATCGCCTGCAGGCCCTGGCCGGGACGCTGGAACGCCAGCAGCACGATGCCGGCCAACGCCTGCAATCCAGCCAGCAGGAATTCCACCAGCGCAGCGAAGCCGCGTGGACGCAGCTGGCCGCCTCGCTGCAGCAGGCGCTGCGCGAGGGCATCGCCCAGCAGGCCAATGCCGTCGGCGCCGCCCTGCAGCCGGTGGTGGACACCACCATGGCCGGGCTGGCCGGGAAATCCGCGCAACTGCAGGCCGCCATCGAGCAGGCGGTACGCACGCAGCTCGACGGCCTGGACAGCGCCGTGCAGGGT
Organism: Stenotrophomonas sp. PS02297; assembly: GCF_029959705.1. Taxonomy (NCBI): domain Bacteria; kingdom Pseudomonadati; phylum Pseudomonadota; class Gammaproteobacteria; order Lysobacterales; family Lysobacteraceae; genus Stenotrophomonas; species Stenotrophomonas sp. PS02297. The sequence continues at coordinate 10,497 of NZ_JASCOS010000021.1, forward strand.
GCGGCCAGCGCCGCCCGCGACAGCTGGAATGCCGCCGTCGCCGAACAGCAGCGCGGCAATACCGCGCTGGCCGATGGCCTGCAGCAGGCGCTGCAGCAGTTCGCCGGCACCTTCGAGCAGCGCTCGGCCGCGCTGGTCGATGGCGTGGCGGCGCGGCTGGAGGACAGCACCGCCCGCACCGCCGAGACCTGGAACAGCGCGCTGGTCCGCCAGCACGAAGCGCACGAGGCGCTGGCCCAGCGCAACGAGCTGGCGCTAGACGCCGCCTCCGCCCGTTTCGACCAGCACGCACGCACCCTGGTCGATACCCTGCAGCAGTCGCATGGCGAACTGCAGTCGGCGCTGGCCGCGCGCGACGAGCAGCGGCTGGCGCAGTGGTCGCAGTCGCTGGCGGCCATGCTCGCCACGCTGGACGAAAGCTGGCAGCGCAATGGCGCGCAGGTCGCGCAGCAGCAGCAGCAGGTCTGCGACGCGCTGGCCCGCACCGCGGGCGACGTCGCGGCGCAGCTCCAGGCCGCGGCCGGCGGCGCGCTGGACGGCATCGCCGGCAACGCGCAGGCCTTGACCGAAGCGGCCGCGGCCTTCGCCCAGCGCAGCGACGCGATGATCGAAGCGCTGCACCGCACGCACGGCGAGCTGCAGGACGCCCTGCAGGCGCGCGATGCCGGGCGCCTGGCGCAGTGGCGCGATGCCTTCGCCCAGCTGACCGGCGAGTTCGGCCAGCGCTGGGAACACAGCAGCGCGCAGGTCGCCGCGCAGCAGCAGCAGGTCTGCGACACCCTGGCGCAGACCACGCAGGCGATCCACGCGCAGGCACAGGCGCAGGCCCGCGACACCCTGGCCGAGATCGAACGGCTGGTCGCCACCGCGTCCGAGGCGCCGCGCGCCGCGGCCGAAGTGGTCGCCGAGCTGCGCCAGAAACTGTCCGACAGCATGGTGCGCGACACCGCCACCCTGGAAGAGCGCGGGCGCCTGCTGGAAACCGTGCAGACCCTGCTCGACGCGGTCAACCATGCATCGACCGAGCAGCGCGGCGCCATCGACGCGCTGGTCTCCACCTCGGCCGAACTGCTGGAGCGCGTCGGCAGCCGCTTCACCGCGCAGGTCGAAAGCGAGGCCGGCAAGCTCGACGACGCCGCCGCGCACGTCACCGGCAGCGCGCTGGAAGTGGCGAGCCTGGGCGAGGCGTTCGGCGGCGCGGTGCAGGCGTTCGGCCAGTCCACCGAGACCTTGAACGAACGCCTGCAGGGCATCGAATCGGCGCTGGAGAAATCGCTGGCGCGCAGCGACGAGCAGCTCGCCTACTACGTGGCGCAGGCGCGCGAGGTGATCGAGCTGAGCATGCTGTCGCAGAAGCAGATCATCGGCGAACTGCAGCAGCTGGCCGGCGCGCGCGACGGAGCCGGCGCCGCATGAGCGACGAGATCGAGTTCGACGCCGAATCCAGCGCCACCACCTGGGCCGCGTTCGGCGACCTGATGTCGGTGCTGCTGGGCGCGTTCGTGCTGATCCTGGCCAGCGTCATCGGCATCCAGCTGCTGCTGCACAACCGCCTGGACGAGGAGGTGAAGCAGCGCCAGGCCGAGGCCGCGCGGCTGAAGACGCTGGAACAGGCGCTGGCCGCGCCGCTGGCCGCCGGCCGCGTGACCGTGATCGACGGCCGCATCGGCATCAGCGGCAACGTGCTGTTCGCGCTCAATTCCGACCAGCTGCAGCCCGAGGGCCGCGAGCTGCTGCAGAGCATCGCCGGGCCACTGCGCGACTACCTGTCCGCGCGCGACGAGATCCTGATGGTCAGCGGCTTCACCGACAACCAGCCGGTGCGCACGGCCAACGCCCGTTTCGCCGACAACCTGGAGCTGTCGGCGGCGCGCGCGCTCACCGTCACCCGCACCCTGATCGCCGACGGCGTGCCGTCGTCGTCGGTGTTCGCCGCCGCCTTCGGTGCCGAGCAGCCGGTGAGTTCCAACGACGACGAGGCCGGCCGCGCCAGGAACCGCCGCGTGGAGATCGCGCCGATCCCCCGCCACACGTCCAACGAAAAGCCCGGCGGCAAGGCCGATGCCCACTGAAGCCGGCGACATCCACGCGCGGCTGGAGGACTGGCGCCGGCACGGCGCCAACCGCATCGATCCGCTGCGTTTCGCGCTGATGACCGCGCTGGCGCAGCGCGCGGCGCGCCACGACGGCGCCGTGCGGCAACGCCTGGAAGCGCGCCTGCGTGAACTGGCCGATGCCTATGCCGCGCTGCCGCTGCGCCCGCAGGCGATGGAACTCCCGCGTGGCACCGGCGACAGCCTGCTGAAGCCGTTGCTGGACCAGTTCGGCACTGCACCGCGATCGGATGCGCCCGTGCAGGTCGCCGCCACGCTGCCGCCGCGCGAAGCCGGCGACGCCACGCCCGCCGCCGATCTCGCCGCGCCGATGCCGGTGCTGGACGAATTCCAGCAGCTGTGGACCCGCATCCGCATCGACGGCCTGCTGCGCCAATGCCTGGACGGCCTGCCCGAGGACGCCGGCCCGCTGCATTCCAGCGTGCTCACCTACCGCGCGATGGCGCTGATGCGCGAGGTCTGCCCGGACTACCTGCAGCACTTCGTTGCCTATACCGATGCGCTGTCGTGGCTGGAGCAGCTCGGCGGCGGCGCGGCCGCCGGCAGCGACGCCGATGGCGCGGCCAGTCCGCGCAGACCCGCGCGCACGGGCGGACGCAGGAAGAAATAGGGCGGCTGCCAGTCCACCCCCATGTCCCGGGTTGTCACATCACCCGAGGCATGTTCTTCATACTGCTTCCGGTCCCCGACCTGCCTGCCACGATGGCGAGAACGTCCATGAAGAACCCTGCGTTGCTGTCCTGCACGGCACTCCTGCTGTGGAGCCTGTGCGCTGCCGCGCAGTCGGCACCGGCGTCCATGTCCGCCGCGACGCCGGCATCCGCGCTCCAGGCACGCATTTCCAGGGTCGAGCAGGGGCTCTCCACGCGCATCGTGGTCAAGGGTTCGCCGGAGCGGAAGATGGCGCTGGAAGAACGCATGGCCTTCCACCGGGTGCCGGCGGTCAGCATCGCGCTCATCGACCAGGGCCGGATCGCGTGGGCGCGTGCCTACGGCGTGGCCGATGCCGCCAACCAGCGGCCCGCCACCCCCACCACGCTCTTCCAGGCCGGCTCCATCAGCAAGCCGCTCAGCGCCCTGGGCGCGCTGCGCCTGGTCGAGCAGGGCCGGCTCTCGCTGGACGCGGACGCGAACGACCAGCTGGCTTCGTGGAAGATTCCGCAGAACGCGTTCACCCGCGCCGGCACGATCAACCTGCGCCGGCTGCTCAACCACAGCGCCGGGGTGACGGTGCACGGCTACAACGGCTACGCACCGGGCCAGCCGCTGCCCACATTGCTGCAGGTGCTCGATGGCATCGCACCGGCGAACTCGGAGCCGGTCCGGGTCGATATCGCGCCCGGAAGCGCCTGGCGCTATTCCGGTGGCGGCTACAGCATCGTCCAGTTGATGGTGGCCGAGGCCAGCGGGCAACCGTTCGAGCGGTACCTGGACACCGCGGTCCTGCAGCCCTTGGGCATGACGCACAGCACCTATGCCGTGCCACTACCGGAAGGAGCGGCCAGCCAGGCGGCCTCGGCCCATGACGGTGCCGGCCAGGCCCTCGCCGGCCGCTGGCGCCTGTACCCCGAATCCGCCGCCGCTGGCCTGTGGAGCACCCCCAGCGACCTGGCGCAGGTGATCCTGGAAGTGCAGCGGGCCGAGGCGGGCGGACCCGGCAGGATCCTGTCGCGCGACATGGTGTCGACCATGCTGACGCGCGGCCTGGGCGAGTACGGCCTGGGCTTTTTCGTCGAGGACCTGGGCGACCGCACCAGCTTCAGCCACAGCGGGGGCACCGAGGGGTTCCGCTCCCAGCTCTACGGCTATACCCGCTCCGGGCAGGGCGTCGTGGTCATGACCAACAGCATCAACGGCGCCGCATTGATCGACGAGATCCTGTGCAGCATCGCGGCCGAGTACGGCTGGCCCGAGTTCCAGGTGGTAGAGAAGACCGCGATTCCCACCGACGCGGCGACCAACCGGCTGCTGGCCGGCGACTATCGGCTGCTCGACCAGCCCGCCCACGTCGTCGCCGAGGGCCAACGCCTCTACTTCCAGAGCGATCTGTTCGGCGCGGGACGGATGGAGCTGTTCCGCGAGTCGGGGGATTCCTTTTTCATGACCGCCCAGGACATGAGCATCCGCTTCGGGCGGAACGATGACGGCACGATCGCGGGATTCGACCTGATCCGCGGTGCGGGAACCTATGCGGCGCACAGGACGCATTGAGGGGGAAAGGTCTGCCGTCGCCGCGGTCTTCCACCTGCACGCCCGCACGGAAGGCCCCGCGACGCACCGGCCAGCCAGCGCGGGATCGGCTGGCGCGCCTTCCTCACGCGTCGCGCCGGGCCTGGTGTTCCGGCGGCCTCAGGTCTCGCGGAAGCCGTAATCGAAGGTGTAGACATGCCTGCCGTCGACGATGTCGATGGCCAGGCGGCCGTGCAGGCCGGCCAGCTCGCCGGTGCCGCTGTCGGGCACCACGGTGAGGTCGAGGCGGGGCATGCCGCGGTCCATGATGCCGTTGTGCTGGGCGTGGAAGCTGCCGCGGCGGCCATCGAGCGTGCCCTCGATGCGTTCGAGCGCGACATAGGCGCCGGAGCCGGACACCGGCGACATCGCCGCCAGCATGTGCACCACGCTGGTGGCGTCCAGCGCGCCATGGAAGCGTTTGTCGAAACGGACATGGCCGACGACCGCGCCGCCGCCGACGTCCAGTGATTCCTGTGGAACGCGGGTGATGTCGAACTCGCCCTTGGCCTGCATGACCGATGCTCCTGGTTGGCAAGAGCGGCAATCCGGGCGCGTATCGCCAGGTGCCGCCACTCGGGTGTCTGCGTGCCCGGATGCTGGCTCCGGGGGCCGCGCCCGCGCGCCTTCGAGTTCCTGCAACGCAGGCACGCAATGGATCATTTGCGGAACCAGATCTTCAACGTCACGTACAGCGCATAGGCCAGCGCCAGCACCAGCCACACTAGGAAGAGGACATTGGCCCAGTAAGCGCTGGCATTGGCGGCCAGGGTGTATACCTGCCCGGCGCAGCCCTTGCCGACGCAGGCTATTTCGCCCCGCGCCAGCGCGCGCACGATGGCGAACAGGAAGGCGCCCGCCACGCCGACGCTCATCAGGAAACCCACCGGCCCGACCAACCCCTGGGTGGGTGCGCCGTTCTCGTCGAATGGCGCTTTCCGCAGCTGCTTCTGCCCGAATCTGTACCAGGCAAATCCCAGCAGGAGCAGCAGCGAGTAGTAGAGCAGGTCGCGCATGTCGTCGCGGTATCGTGGCCGGCCAGCGCGCAGTATGGCGGCAACCGGAGCCGCCGCATGTGGCGCCCCGCACGGATCGTGGGATCGCCCGCTGCTTCTTCCGGTTGCCAATGCCCTGGGCAGCTTGATCGCTTCCGATCCGTCATCGCCAACGGGGGCGGTGGTCCATCTGTGCCCGCACATCATGCCAAGGAGCACCCGCGTGGCGCCGGAAGCATCCCGGCGTAGATCCACGGCGGCAACGCGGGGCATGTCCGGTCTTTGCCGGAACACCACCGACGCTTGCGCCGTTCCCGTGCCCGGCCCACGCCCGCGGACACCACAAAGGCGCGGTCGCCCGCGCCTTTGCGTCATTCACTCCCAGGTAGTCCTGCCGCTCAGGCGGCGGTATCCACCAGCACCAGTTCGGTGTCTTCCAGCGCGCGCAGGGTGATGCTGCTTTCGCCGGTGATGGCCGCGCCATCGCGGGCATCGAGCAGCACGCCATTCACCTCCACCCTGCCGGTGTTGGGCACCAGGTAGCCATGGCGGGTGGCGTCGCTGAAGTGGTATTCCGCGCTCTCGCCAGCCTTCAGCGACGCGCCCAGCACGCGCGCATCGGCACGGATCGGCAGGGCGTCGTCATCGCCCGGGATGCCGCTGGCCAGGGTGACGAAACGACCGGAACGTTCGCCCTTGGGGAAGGGCTTGGTGCCCCACGCCGGCGCGCCGCCGCGCGCATCCGGGATGATCCAGATCTGGAAGATGCGGGTCACGCCCGGCTCCATGTTGTACTCGGCGTGGCGGATGCCGGTGCCGGCGCTCATCACCTGCACGTCGCCGGCCTCGGTACGGCCCTTGTTGCCCTGGTCGTCCTGGTGGCTGATGGCGCCTTCGCGGACGTAGGTGACGATTTCCATGTCGGCGTGCGGGTGCGGCGGGAAGCCGGTGCCGGGCTGGATGGTGTCGTCGTTCCAGACCCGCAGCGCACCCCAGTGGACGCGCGCCGGGTCGCGGTACTCGGCGAAGGAAAAGTGGTGCCTGGCATCCAGCCAACCGTGGTTGGCTCCGCCAAGGCTTGCAAACGGGCGACGCTCGATCATGGCGTTCTCCTGCGTGGGTGGTTGCGATGGGGGCCAGTCTAGGCGTGCGCCTTTGCATCCGGAATGGAAGGATTGAAAATACATTCTTTCCGTTTATGCAATGATCTCCCCTTCCCTCCTGCGGCCCTCGCCATGAGCCAACTGCCCGATCTGGAAGCCTGGGCCATCTTCGCCAAGGTCGCCGAGGCCGGTTCCTTCGCGCGGGCGGCCGAAGCGCTGGGGCTGTCGCAGGCCACCGTGTCCAAGGCCATCACCCGGCTGGAAGCGCGCATCGGCACCACGCTGTTCCACCGCACCTCGCGGCGCATGTCGCTGACCGGGGCGGGCGAGGCGGCGCTGGAGCGCGCCGCGCGCATCCTCGACGAGGGCGAGGCGGTGGAGGCCGAGGTCGCCGACCGCTCGACCACGCTGCGCGGACTGGTGCGGGTGGCCGCGCCGATGTCGTTCGGGGTGGCGCAGCTGGCGCCGCTGCTGCCGGCGTTCATGCGCCAGCATCCGGACGTGGAACTGGACGTCCAGCTCAGCGACGCGCAGGCGGACCTGGTGGCCGGGCGCTTCGACATGGCGCTGCGCATTTCCACCCTGGCCGATTCCAGCCTGCGCGCGCGGCGCCTGTGCCAGGTGCGCATCCTGCTGGTGGGCGCGCCGGCGTATTTCGCCGAACACGGCAAGCCGGAGCATCCGCGCGACCTCGCCCGCCATCGCGGCTTCCAGTACAGCTACACCCGCGGCGGCAACGCCTGGCGCTTCCGCCATGATCGCCATGGCGAGTTCGCGCAGACCGTACCGCGCCAGCTGCAGGCCAACAACGCGGAAGTGTTCGCCGGCGCGTTGCGCGACGGCCTCGGGCTGGCGCTGCAGCCGGAATTCATGGTCTGGGAGGACCTGCGTGACGGCCGCCTGGAAACGGCGATGGACGACTGGCAGGTGGAGCCGATCGCGCTGCACATCGTCACCCCGCCGGGCCTGCGCCGCCCGGCGCGCGTGCAGGCGCTGATCGACTACCTGGCCGCAGGCCTCGGACGCGCGCCATGGGCGACAGGTGCGGACGCAGGCCGGTAACTTCGACGGTGACGATGGCCACGGAGAAAGCGATGAACCTGGCGATGCGCATGCTGCTGGTGGGCCTGTTGCTGGTGCTGGCCGGAATCGCCGGTGCGACCGCGCAGGTAGCGGACCGCATCCTCATCGAAGGCCGCGAGTACGCGCTCGACACCAATCCGCTGGAAAGCCAGCTGCGCGACCGCCGCGACTTCCTGCCCGGGAACGTCTCGCGCAGCACCGCCAACTGGCGCGGCTATGTCGCGCACTGGGCGATCGACGGCGACCGGCTGCTGCTGCGCAAGGTCGAAGTGCGCCTGTACGACCGTCAAAACGAACAGTCGAGCAGCGTCGACCTGCTGTCCAGACTGTTTCCCGGCGGTGCCCCGGTGGCCGCCACCTGGTACAGCGGCGCGCTGATCATTCCCGACGGGCGCCTGGTCGACTATGTGCACATGGGCTACGGCTCCACCTACGCGCATTACCGCGTCTACCGCATCGCCCAGGGCAGCGTGGTCGAGACGCTGTCGATGGATGCCGAACAGTTCCGTGCCTGGCGCGAGCGCAAGTTCCAGGCGTTCCGGCAAACCGGGCAGTACCGCAAGGCCGTGGCCGACGTGCGCAGGGAGGGCGGCGGAATGAGCGCGGAGGACATCGACGGCTTCCTGCGTGGTTTCTATGCCGAGCAGTATCTGGGACGGTGAACCGGCCTGCGCATCGCTCGATTCACCCCGTCACTTCCTGTTGATCCGGTAGCTGAGAGCCGTGTTCGAGTGCGGCTTCAGCATGTTGCGCTGCCTCGCTGGCTTGCGAACCGCTGGACGCGGGGGCATGCCCCTTCATCCGATGCTCCAGATAGCCACGCATCTCACCCCAGGGGATTGTTTTCCCTGACGTAGAGATGCCGGCATGACGCCGCCCGGCCTCGGCCGGGAAATCACCGCCCGCCGGCAGTTCGCAGGCAGATGAACGCGGGTCGTCATGGGGAGCGAAACGCAGTGCTTCATTCACCGTGGCGGAATCCGAATGATCGTTTGCAGGAGCGCGGTTCATTGCGCGATGTGGCTTCGCTGGGACAGCTTCATCGCTCAGTGAACTGCGCTCCTACAGATGGCCCAACCGCTGGGCGAGGCCGGAAAGGCGGCTGGCGTGGCGCGACAGCGCCGCTTCGATCACCGCCGCATCGCCGGCCACATGCAGGGCGTGGCGGGCGCGGGTGATGCCGGTGTAGAGCAGCTCGCGGCTGAGCACGCGGTTGTCGCGGCGCGGCAGCTGCAGCCAGACCTCGTCGAACTCCGAGCCCTGCGCCTTGTGCACGGTCATGGCGAAGGCGCTTTCGTGCGCGGGCAGGGCCGCCGGATGGAACGGGCGCGGATCATCGGGGTCGTCGCCGGGGAACCAGGCGGTGATGCCGCGCGCAGCGCCGTCGTCCTCGCGCAGGCAGATGCCGACGTCGCCGTTGAACAGCCGGTGGCGGTAGCTGTTCTCGGTGATCAGCAGCAGGCGGCCGTGGAAATGGGCCGGGGCGCCGCCGCGCGGGGTCGCGCCGCCGAGCAGGTCCTCGATGCGCGCGTTGAGCCCGCGCGCGCCCTGCGGGCCTTCGCGCACGGCGGTGAGCAGGCGCAGGCGCCCGGCCAGGGCGAGCGCCTGCGCCGGGTTCGGCGCGGCGGCCAGCGCGTCCCAGTAGCGTTGCAGCGGTTCGCGCCAGGCCTGCAGCGGGTCGTCCTCGTTCTCGTGGAAATGCACGCCGGGCAGGTGCCCGTCGCGCAGCAGCGACAGCGCGCGTGCGGCATCGCCCTCGCGCATCGCCGCGGCCAGCGGCGCCAGCTGCAGCGCCTCGCTCTGCCGGTAACCCCGCTGCAGCTGCACGCGGGTGCCGGCGAAACCGCTCGACGGCATGGCGATGCTCTCCGCCGGCAGTCCGCCCAGCAGCGCCTGCAATGCCTGCGCGTCGTCCGGCGCGATGCGCGTGCCGTCGCCGGTGGCGCGCAGGATGGCGCCGAGCACATCGCCGGCTTCCACCGACGGCAACTGGTCCGGATCGCCGAGCAGCACCAGCCGGGTACCGCTGGCCACCGCCTCGACCAGCTTGGCCATCAGCGGCAGGTCGATCATCGACGCCTCGTCGACCACGACCGTGTCGTACGGCAGCGGGTTGTCGGCGTGGTGGCGGAAGCGCGGCGAATCCGGGATCACGCCGAGCAGGCGATGCAGGGTGGTGCCGGCGGTCGGCAGCTGCGCGCACAGCGCGGCGTCCACGCCCAGCTGCGGCAGTTTCTGCACGGCGTTGCGCAGGCTTTCGGCCATGCGCTCGGCGGCGCGGCCGGTGGGTGCGGCCAGCGCCACGCGCGGCGGCGCGCGGCCGGCGGCATGGGCCTGCGCGGCCAGCAGCACCAGCAGGCGCGCGATGGTGGTGGTCTTGCCGGTACCGGGCCCACCGGTGACCAGCAGCAGCGCGTGGCGCAGCGCCAGCGCGGCGGCGCGGGCCTGCTGGTCGCCGGCGACGGAAGCATCCGCGGCGGCAGCGGCAGGCGCCTGCGCGAACAGGTCGCCCTGCGCGGACGGCATGTGCGGCGCGGCGTCCGCGTGGCCGGGGAACAGCTGCGCGAACAACGGCGCCTGCGCCGCCGGATCGCCCGCCTCCAGCGGCGCCCGGCCGATGCGCTGCAGGCCCAGCGCCAGCCGCCGCTCGTATTCGCGGTAGCGGCGCAGGTACAGCAGGCCGTGTTCCCAGGCCAGCGGCGCCTGCGCGGCCTCAAGGCTGCCGTCGTCGGGCATGGCGACCCAGCGCGAGGCCTGCAGCTGCGCGATCCACGCCTGCGGCTCGGGCCACGGGAGCGGAGCTTCGATCAACCGCGCAGGTTGGGTCGGGTCGAAACCGGCATGGCCCTGCGCCACCGCCAGTGACGCCAGCGCGGCAGCAGCGAGTACGGCATCGGGCGTTTCCGGATCGAGGCGGCGCAGGCTCTGCGCCAGCGCGTGGTCGAGCGCGCGCAGCGCGCCGGCCTTGGTGAGGGCGGCCAGCAGGCTCATGCCCGGCCTCCCACGCGCGCCAGCAGGGCGGCGTGCGCTTCATCGCCGCCGGCGAACAGCGCGTCCACCGCGTGCACCAGTTCCGGCGCGAAGCGATGCGCGTGCAGGCCGGGCGATGGCGTGCGGGTCGCGTCCAGGCCACGGCAGAACAGGTAGCGGATGCCGCCGAAATCGCGCGCATAGACGTAGCCGTCGCCCACGCGGAAGCGCAGCCAGCGGTGCAGCGCCACGGTGTAGATCAGCGCCTGCAGGTCGTACTCGCTGTGGCGCATGGCCGCCTCCAGTTGCGCCGGGGCGTAGCCGGGCAGGCGGTTGGATTTGTAGTCGAGCACGTACCAGCGGCCATCGCGCACGTAGGTCAGGTCGATCTTGCCGGTCATCAGCCCTTCCAGGCGGCCGCGCGCGCCGAAGCCGTGGCGGCCGCGCACCACGCCGTGGGCGTGCAGCACGCGCAGCAGCGCCGGCACCGCGGTGGGCTGCATGGCAAAGTGGAACTCGATTTCGGCGCGGCACTCGCCGGCGCCCAGCGAATGCAGCGCGCCGCCCTCGGGCAGGGCCACGGTCAGGGTCTGGCCGACCAGCGCGGTGAGTACGGCCACGCCATCGTCGATGTCGGCCCCGGCATAGCCTTCGGCGCGCAGCGCCCGGGCGATGACCTCGGCCTGCCCTTCGGGCGCGCCGTCGCCGGGCCGCCAGCCGCTCCAGGCGCCGAAACCGGTGTTCTCCAGCGCGGCGTGCAGCACGTTGCCGAAACGGCTGCCGGCGAAGCGCGGATCGAAGGCTTCCTGCACCGCGGTCGGATCCTGCACGGCTTCTGCTTCGGTCTGCGCCGGTTCGTCGGCGGCGCCACCGCTGTCTTCGGTGGCGGCGGCCGAGGTGTCGTGGCCGGCCTCGGCATGGGCGAGCTGGGTGAAGCTGTAGACCCACCAGTCCTGCGACAGCGCGCGGCGCACGCTGCGCACCGGCGGCAGCACCGCGTCGCGCTCGGGTGGCAACCTCGCCGGCAGCGCGTCCACGCCGCCTTCGACGATGCGGATATAGGCGTGCGCGGCCAGGCGCGGCATGTCGCCGAGCATCGGCCCCAGCCGCGAGCCGGGCAGCCCGGCCAGCGCGCCGCCGGCGATCCACAGCGCGTGCTCGGCGCGGGTCAGGCCGACGTAGAGCAGGCGCGCGGTCTCGGCGGCGTCCTCGGCGGCGGCCTGCTGGCCGACGGCCTTCCAGTCCTCGGCGTCCTTGTCGATCTTCCAGTGCAGCACGCGCTGCGCGCCGTCGTGCACGGTCCGGTGCGCGTCGGTGTCCGGCGCGCGGCCGTCGATGCCGACGAAGGGCAGGTAGACCAGCGGGTATTCCAGGCCCTTGCTCTTGTGCAGGGTGATGACCTGGACCCGGTGTGCGTCCGATTCCAGGCGCAGCAGCTGGGTCTCGTCGCCGTCGTCGGCATGGGCGATGCGCGCCTGCAGCCAGTCGAGCAGGCCATGCAGGCCGATGCTGCGGGTGCCGGCCTCCTGCAGCAGTTCGCCCAGCTGCAGGTAGTTGGTCAGGCGGCGCTCGCCGTCGACCAGCGCCAGCAGGCGTTCGGCCTGTCCGGCGCACAGGTCCGACAGCATCGCCAGCACGCCGCCGCGCTGCCAGCGTTCGCGCCATTGCAGCAGGCGTTCCTGGTGCCAGCGCTGGCGCTGGCCTTCGTGTTCCATCGCGGCGATGGCGGCGGCGCTTTCGCCCAGCAGCACGGTGGCCAGCGCCGCGCGCAGGCGGCCTTCGTCGGCCGGCTGCAGCAGGGCCAGCAGCAGCAGGCGCAGTTCGTGCGCCTCGGCGGTGGAGAACAGGCTGTGCTTGCCGGCCGCGACCGCCGGGATGCCGACCGCGGCCAGGGCCTGCTGGATGCGCGTGGCTTCGCGGTGCGAGCGCACCAGCACGGCGATGTCGCCCGGGCGCACCGGGCGGCCGCCGATCAAGGCCTTGCCCTCGCGCGCGGCGGACAGCACGCGGTGGATGTCGGCCACGCAGGCCAGGGTGGCAGCGTGGCGCGAGTCGTCGGCCTTGAGCGGCTTGCCTTCGTCGTCGGCGTCGATGAGGTGCAGGGTCAGCGCCGGGGCCGGGACGCCATCGAGCAGGTAGTCGGCGTCGCTGCGCTTGCTGCCCGGTTGCACCGGCTCGAAGCGGATGCGCGGGTCGAGGAAGGCCTGTTCGCCGGCGTTGGCGTACAGCGCGTCGATCGCGCGCAGCAGCGCCGGGCGCGAGCGGAAGTTGTGCGCCAGCCGCGGCGCCTCGGCGGCCCGCTCACGGGCCTGCAGGTAGGTATGCACGTCGCCGCCACGGAAACCGTAGATGGCCTGCTTGGGATCGCCGATCAGGAACAGCGCGGCGTCCCCGGCCGGCTCGGCGAACACGCGGCGGAAGATGTCCCACTGGCGCGGGTCGGTGTCCTGGAATTCGTCCACCAGGGCGAAGCGGTACTGCGCACGCAACCTCGCGGCGAGCGTGGCGCCGCCCTCGCCGTCCAGCGCGGCGTGCACGCCGTCGATCAGGTCGTCGTAGGTCTGCACCCGGTACTGCAGCTTGTGCCGCGCCAGGCGCTGGCGGGCTTCGTCGCGCAGTTGGTGCAGCAGGACGATGGACTGCTGCCGGCGCCAGGCGTGGAAGCGGGCCAATGCCTGCACGTAATCGGCGATCAACGGCTGCAGCGGCGAGACCGGGGTACTGCCGGCCCAGGCCTTGAGGGTCTTGGCGGTGAGTGCTTCCAGGGTGAGCCGCTCCAGCCGCTCGTCCAGCGCGGCGGCCGGATCGGGATGGCGCGCCCAGTGCAGCAGCTGCTGGAACAGCGGCTCGATCCAGTCGGCCTTGTAGCTGGCCTTGTTGAGCACGCCGCCTTCCAGCGCGGCGCGCAGCTGCTGCAGGTAGGCCTCGCCGTGCGTGTCCAGCCCGTCGGCCAGGCGCCGGGCGGCGGCGTCGCGCAGCGGGCGGGCCTCTTCCAGCGGCGCCGGCGGCAATGCCGGCAGCAGCGGCAGGTCGGCGACCAGCACCGGCAGGTCGGCGGCCAGCGCCTCGGGGGCTTTCCACAGGCCCAGCAGCGCTTCCAGCGACTCGCCGCGACCGGCATGCAGGCGCCACAGGTCGGCGGCCAGTCCGGCATGCAGCTGGCGGGTATTGGTCAGCAGTTCCGGCGCGGAGAAGCTGTGGCCGCTCTCCAGCGCGTGTTCGCCCAGCACGCGGGTGCAGAAGCCGTGGATGGTGAAGATCGCCGCCAGGTCGGTTTCCTCGGCGGCGATGCGCAGGCGCCGGGCCAGCTGCGCGGCGCTTTCCGCGCCCTGCTGCAGGTGGCGTTGCAGGATGGCGCGGGTGAGCACGGCTTCCGGGCTGTCGCCTTCGGCCGGCGCGGTGTCCGCCAGCCGCGCGGCCAGGTCCAGGCGCTCGCGGATGCGCTTGCGCAGTTCCTGCGTCGCCGCGTCGGTGAACGTGACCGCCAGGATCTGGCCCATGCGCAGGCCCTGTTCGACCACCAGCCGGGTGAACAGCGTGGCCAGGGTGAAGGTCTTGCCGGTGCCGGCGCTGGCCTCGATCAGGCGCAGGCCGTCCAGCGGCAGGTCGAGATACGGGTCGGCCACGGGCGCGGCGGCGTTCATGCCTGCACCTCCGTCTCGGCCAGTACCCGGCCCTCGCGCAGCGCGGTGAATATCGACAGGCTGTTGTGGATAAATCTGTTGGTAGTGGCCGCGTCGGCGAACGGATCGGCGCCGCGCAGGGCCAGTTGTAGGGCTTCGCCGTCGCGCTCGCCCCAACTGCGTTCGCTGCCGTACCACTTCTCGCGCGCGGCCTTTTCGCGCTTGTCCGGATCGGCGTTGTAGATCGCCCAGCCGGTATAGGGGGCGAATGGCAACGGCGCCTGCAGCCCCTGCGAACGCAGCTGCAGCAAGGCTTTCAGCGCGTCCTTGGCCTGCGCGGTGGGCGGCGCCGGCAGGGCATGCGGGCCGAAACCGCCATCGCCATCCTCGATGAACTGCAGCAACGGCTGCTGCATGCCGGCGGCATTGGCCAGCAGCCAGTCCAGCCCGCTGCGCAGCACCCAGGCCACGCCCGGCGCACCAGCCTGCAGGCGCGCCAGGCCCTGTGGATGAATCTGTGCGATGCGGCCGTGCACGGTGATGCCGTCGATCGCCACTTCCAGCCGCTGCGACTGCAGCGGCGCGCCGTCGTACCAGCGCGCGAACGTCTCCGCACACGGCCGGATGCGCCCGAGCAGCTGCTCGAACTGCTGCCGGCCGAGCGCACCGGAGGGCAGCAGGGCGCGTGCGCGCAGGCGCTCGTACAGGCCCTGCCCGCGGCCTTCCAGCAGGGCGGCGAGCACCTGCTGCTGCAGCGAGGAATGCTCGCGGCCGCGTTCGGGCAGCACCAGCGGTTCGATGTCGTCGCTGGCCTCGATCCCGCCGCCCAGGCGCAGGCCCAGCCGCTGTTCCAGGAACTGCCCGGCCGGGTCGGCCAGGAAACGGCGCAGCGCATCCAGCGACAGGCTCGGTTCCTGCAGGACGTCCGGCAGCGGCGCGGCCAGTTCGCCGGCCGACCACGGCGCCAGCGGCTGGCGTTTCCCACCAACCGCGCCCGCCGCCGGATGCCACTGGCGGCGATAGCTGAAACGCCGCGGCTCGCCGTCGCCGCCAAACGCGGCCGGGGCGAAGGGCTGCAGCGGATGGCGCACGACGATGGCCCTGCGCGCGGCCGCCGGATCGGCGTGGCAGGCGGCCACCGCGTCGATCAGTTCGCTGACCAGCACCGAAGGCTCGCGCACGCTGCCGTCGCGCGCATCGGCGCCGAGATAGCTCAGGTAGAACACCTCCTGCGCCGAGGCCAGCAGCTGCAGGAACAGGAAGCGGTCGTCCTCGCGCAGCGAGCGGTCGCCGTGGCGGCGGCGCGCGGTGCCGAGTTCGGCGGTGAGCCGGCTCAGCCCCGCGGCCGAGTCGCGGCGCGGGAAGTCGCCATCGTCCAGGCCCAGCACGCAGATCGCGCGGAACGGCAGCAGCCGCATCGGCACCATGCGGCCGAAGCTGACGCCGCCGGTGAGCAGCGGCGCGCGGGTATCGGCTTCGGACAGCACCGTCGCGAAATGCGCGCGCACCACCTCGGCCGGCACCGGCGCGTCGAAACCGGCCTTGCCGGCTTCCTCGGCGAATTCGTCGGCGAGCTTGCGCAGGCGCTCCAGCGCGCGCTGGGTGGAGGGCTCGGCCGGGGTTTCCGGCAGCAGCGCGTCCAGCAGCCCGAGCAGGCGTTCGCGCCACTGCGCGGGCGCCAGCGCCTCGGCCAGCGTCTTCTGGTGGCGGGCGAGCACCCGCAGCAGGCGGATCAGCGCATCGAGCGCGGCCAGCGCGCTGCCTTCCAGCTCCGGCCACGGCGCGACGCCGGCCAGGTCGTCGTCGCTGCCGCTGGCATGGCCGAGCAGCAGCCGGTCCAGCGCGAACTGCCAGGTGCAGGCGTCGTCGGCCGGCGCCTGGTGCTGGCCGCGATGCGCGGCATCCAGCCCCCAGCGCGCGCCAGCGGCCTGCAGCCAGCCGTGCAGGCGCTCGAACGCGGCCGCGTCCAGCCCGGCGGCCGCGGCCAGCGGCGGGCTGGCGAGCAGGTCGAGGATCTCGTTGAGGCCGAAGCGCGACACCGGCAGGCCCAGCAGCTGCACGAACACCTCGGCCAGCGGCTCGCCCTGCAGCGGGCTGGCGTCGGCCAGCGCCCACGGGATGTGGCCCTCGCCGGCGCCGCGGCCGCCGAACACCGATTCCAGGTACGGCACGTAGGGGTCGATGTCCGGCGCCAGCACCGCGATCTCGCGCGGCTGCAACGGCGGGTCGAAGCGCGGGTCATCCAGCAGCGCGCGCAGCTGGTCGTGCAGCACCTGCATCTCGCGCAGGCGGGTGTGGCAGGCGTGGATCTGCACGCTGGGGTCGTCCAGCCGCAGCGCCGGGCGCAGCGGCGCCGGCGGCAGTGCGCGGCGGTGGAACAGGTCGGCCTGCAGGCGATGCAGCAGGCTGTCGCGCAGCCCGCCTTCGTCCAGCGACCTGCCGGTGCGCTGCTCCGGATCGGCGTAGGCGGCGATCTCGCCGGACGGGTGCACCACCTCGTAGCTGCCCAGCACCGCCATGAAGTCACGCCCGGCCGCGCCCCAGGCCTGCAGCAGCGGGTTTTCGCCGGCGGCGCTGCCGAACGGATCGTCCACGCCGCCGCGCAGGCGCTCGGACAGGGTCTGCAGGTCGCCCCAGTAGGCGCGCGTGGGCGTGGGCAGGTAGAAGTGCAGGGTGCCGACCCGCGCCTGGGTGGCGATCACCCGCAGCACGTCGGGCGAGACGTTGAGCGTGGCGAAGGCGAACAGCCGCGGCGGCAGGCCCTGCGGCAAGGGCTGGCCGGCGCCCTCGAAGCGCGCCAGGTAGTCGTTGATGCGGCGCGCGCGGTGCTGGTGGCCGCCGGCGATGCGGCGCCAGAGGATGGCCTGCGGGTCGTCGGGATCGGCGCCGGCCTCCCAGCGCAGCAGCCAGTCGCGGCGCCAGGCCTGGTACTTCTCGAACATGCCGCCCAGTTCGGCGGCGAGCGACCATGCGCGCAGCGGGTCGTCGCGATCGAGACCGTTCCCGTGCAAATACGACCGCAGCCCCGCCATCGCCGGCAGCCGCATCAGCGCCTCGTCGGTCAGCGCCGCATACAGCCGCCAGTGCAGGCCGGCGGCGCCGAGGTCGTCCTGCTCGCCGGGCACGTTTTCCTTCAGCGCGCGCGCGACGAACTCGCCGGGGGTGAGGAACTCCAGGTTGGCGGCGATGCCGTACTCGGCCGCGAGCGTGGACTGCAGCCATCGCCGCATCGCCACCTGCGGGATCAGCACCCTATCAGCGGCCAGCAGCGGCTGCCCGGGCGCAGGCTCGCGCAGCGCGTGGGCCAGCAGCGAGGCGAGCACGTCCAGTGCGTTGGAGTGGTAGAGGCGGAAGTCCGCGGCGGCATCAGACATGGCCACGCCATTGTGCCGGAGAGCAGTTGCGGTTGCTGCGGACAAGCAGATATTCAATCGCGAATTTTCGGAATGCGGCTGTCTGATTCTTCCCATGCACCCGCTTCAGGGCCGATGTGGAACCAGCCGATCCGGACAGCCATCGTTGCCGCAGGCGGCCGCTATTCCCAAAGTGAATATCCGAGTTTCATCGAACCGTTCAGGCCAGAAGGGCCGCTTCCATCCGCCGAACGCCACCAATGAGATTCCTGAAACTTGGGGAGCGCGTGTTGCCCAGATCAAGGTGCTTTCCGATTTCGCGGGAGCCGGCGACCTTCTGGTACTGGCCCCGGGTCAATGTCCCCAACTCGCGACTGGGACTGCCAAGATGATCAGGAGAGCGGAATTTCCTGCTCCCCTGCTGTTTTGCGATTCCCGGGATACACAAGGCCGTTTCCACGGCTGCCAGATCCGCAAGGTAGAAGGTTTCCAGTTCCGTGCAGGCAATGCGGACAAGGCATGCTGCCGGTTTGCCAGTCTGGGCGCACAAGGCCAACAGGCGCTGTTTCAGGGCAATGCAATCCTGATGACTGTCCTGATCCCGAACCACGATGAAGCGAGCATCCGGGTTCTGATAGCCGCGGATGCGACGCACGATCTTCTTTTCCAGATCCTGCTTGCCTTCAAACGGAATCAGGCGCGGCACTATCCGCGCGTCCAAGATTCGTGGAAGCAGGCTTTCGAGCAATGCCTCAGCCGAACGTTCTTCCAGAAGGAAAACCAACTCCCTGGTCATTGCGGATCGACCCCTTCGAAGAAGCCCTGCTTCCACAGATAGCCGAGTTGATCCCCCTCTCTCATGTAAGCCGTGATCTGCGCATCGTCCCTGGCGCGGCGGATTTCGGTGTAGCCATTGCGCTTGACCAACCAGCAGACCTCATCCAGTTCGATCGCATTGAGGAAATCGGGTGAATGGGTCGACACCAGCACCTGCCCACCTCGATTGGCGTATAGCCGAAACTCCTCGGCCAACTCCGCCATCAAGCGAGGGTAAAGCTGGTTTTCCGGCTCTTCCACGCACAACAACGGATGCGGCTTGGGATCGTGAAGCAGCACCAGATAGGCGAACATCTTGATGGTGCCGTCGGAGACATAGCGATCCAGAAACGGTGTCTTGAATGCACCATCCTGGAAGCGCAGGGCCAGATAACCATCTTCCATCAACTTGGATTCGACCGTTGATACACCAGGCACGCGTTTTGCCATCGTGTCGAGAATCTTCCGGAACACCTGCGGATGCTGCTCGCTCATGTAGCGGGCGACCAGCGGCAGGTTCTCCCCGGTCGGCGAGAGGTGTTCCGAATCGCCAGCGGCTTCCTTGCGACCACGCGCGGCATTGATGTGGAAATCCGATACATGCCAGTTTTCGATCAGCTGGCGAAAGGCATTTGCAGCCTTGAACCGTTCGAACTGGCCCAGCCCCTTGATGGCCAAGGTATCGGGCGAAACCTTCTGGCTCTCGCGGGCAAGTTCTTCGTCGGACTTGCTGAAATCCTCTTCATTGGTGATGGCATAGCCTTCACCATTGGTGAAGTTCAGGAAATGGAAAGGGCTGCCATAGCGGCCGCGTTTGTAACGCAGGATTTCCCGCTGCACTACTGGTGAGCCATTGATCTGGCCGATCTGCAGCGCATACGTAACCAGCCGCTCCACGCCTGTGATTTCCATGCGGTACTGCAGTTCGATCTGGATGCTGTCCGTGGCCGGGTCGCAGCCGCGACTCAACACCTCAGGGAAGCGCCCGCGCTTGTCCAGCGCCTGACGGACATTGCCCCTGAGGCAATCGTGCAGAAAGCCGAACACATCGAACAAGGTCGATTTTCCCGAGCCATTGGCGCCCACCACCACGAGAAATGGTGGGATGTCAGTCAGGTGGATGTCCTTGAAAGCCTTGAAGTTGGCCAGACGAATGGATTCGATCTTCATGACGCAGCTACCAGGAAGCGGGACGGCAACGGAGAAGGATACGGGGGATTGGCAACATCATGCGGACAACCCAGCCCACGGCGGCCCTTCAGGGTCGCCCGGCTTCCTTCATGCAAGGCTTCCATCCAATCCGTAGCCCTCCATCACGCCACAGAATTGCCGCTAGAAAAACCAGGCGTTCCGCCCATGGGCACTGACGCCGGGGGTCGGTCCGGAGACAATACTGCACGGTCCAGTTCTCTTTTGTTCAGGCGGACCCGATAATCCTGCTACGTTGGTTTTCCGTTAAAGGCCGCCATGTCCCCTCCCCGGACGCCCCTGGTGCAGTTGTCCGACGTCCGCATCGACCGCGGCGGGCGCACGATCCTGCGCGACGTTTCGCTGGACGTGCCGCGCGGCAGCATCACCGCCGTGCTCGGCCCCTCGGGCACCGGCAAGTCCACGCTGCTGGCGGCGCTGACCGGCGAGCTGCGCCCGGTCGCCGGCCACGTGCGCCTGTTCGGGCAGGACATCCCGCACGGCAGCCGCGCGCTGCTGGAGATGCGCCGCAACGTCGGCGTGCTGCTGCAGGGCAACGGCCTGCTGACCGACCTCACCGTCGCCGAGAACGTGGCGCTGCCGCTGCGCACCCATACCCGCCTGCCCGAACCGGTGCTGCAGCGGCTGGTGCGGATGAAGCTGCACGCGGTGGGCCTGCTGGCCGCGGCCGACGCGTGGCCGCGCGAGCTGTCCGGCGGCATGGCGCGGCGCGTGGCGCTGGCCCGCGCGCTGGCTCTGGACCCGCCGCTGATGATCTACGACGAGCCGCTGACAGGGCTGGACCCGATCGCCTCGGGCGTGATCATGAGCCTGATCAAGCGCCTGAACGACAGCCTCGGCCTGACCAGCATCATCGTCAGCCACCATGTGCACGAGACCCTGCCGATCTGCGACCAGGCGCTGGTCATCGCCAACGAAGGCATCGTCTTCTCCGGCACGCCGGAACAGCTGCAGGCCAGCACCGACCCGCTGGTGCGGCAGTTCCTGCACGGCCAGCCCGATGGCCCGATCCCGTTCGATGCCGCCCCGCGCGCGAGGGTTGCCTGATGCCGTTCGCTTCTTCCATCCGCTCGCTGGGCCGCGCCGGCCTGTTCTCGCTGACGGTGCTGCGCGGCTCGCTGCCGACCCGCGACTTCCTGGCCGAGCTGACCCGCGAGATCTACAAGATCGGCGCACGTTCGCTGCCGATCATCGCCGTCGGCGGTGCCTTCGTCGGCCTGGTGCTGACCCTGCAGGGTTACCGCACGCTGACCACGTTCGGCGCGGCCGACGCGCTGTCCACCCTGCTCGGCCTGTCGCTGTACCGCGAACTGGCGCCGGTGCTGACCGCGCTGCTGTTCATCGGCCGCGCCGGCAGCTCCATCGCCGCCGAACTGGGCCTGATGCGCGCCACCGACCAGATCAAGGCGCTGGAACTGATGGCCATCGACCCGGTGGCCAAGGCAGTGGCGCCGCGCTTCTGGGCTGCGGTGCTGACCGTGCCGCTGCTGACCGGCATCTTCTGCTCGCTGGCCATCACCGGCGGCTGGTTCGAGGCGGTGCAGGTGCTGGGTCAGGACAACGGCACGTTCTGGTCGGGACTGCGCGGCAGCGTCGACTTCTGGGACGACTTCGCCGTGGCCCTGCTCAAGTCGGCGATCTTCGGCGGCACCGCGGCGCTGGTCGCCGCCTACGTCGGCTTCCACGCCGAACCCACCATCGAAGGCACCTCGGTGGCGACCACCCGCGCGGTGGTGAACGCCTCGCTGCTGGTGCTGATGTTCAACTTCGTGCTTTCCGCACTGATGTTTCATTGATGCGAGTCCCTCGCAAGAGCCCGCACATCCCTGTGCGGGGATCTGACGAACAACCCGCTTCGCCCGAACCGACGAAGCATCTGCTGGATCAGGAGTGAGACAAAAACATGGCCATCCGTGGACCTCGACTCGAATTCTCCGTCGGCGCCTTCCTGCTGCTGGCGCTGGCCTCACTGCTGGTATTGGCGGTGGCTTCCACCAACCAGCGTTTCGGCATGGGCGGCGGCGACTACGTGCTGAAGGCGCGTTTCAGCCAGATCGGCCAGCTGCGCAAGCAGGCGCCAGTGAAGGTCGGCGGGGTGACCATCGGCCAAGTGGCCGATATTCAGCTGGACCCCGTTAAATACGACTCCATCGTCACCCTGTCGCTGGACGGCAAGTTCAAGGACCTGCCCGCCGACACCTCGGCCGGCATCTTCACCAGCGGCCTGCTGGGCGAGAGCTATATCGGCCTGCAGCCCGGCGGCGATCCGGACGTGCTCAAGTCCGGCGACGAAATCGTGTTCACCCAGCCGGCGGTGGACCTGATCCAGCTTGTCGGCAAGTACATGTTCAGCGGTGGCGGCAACAACGCCTCCGAGCCCGCCCCGGGCACCCACGACACGCCCTCCAAGGAAGAGCCGTAATCATGAAGACCCGACTGCTCACCACCGTGCTCGCCTCGGCCCTGCTGGCCGCGGCCCCGACGCTGGCCATGGCGCAGGCGCGCCCGGCGGCCACCGCCGCGCAGCCCTCGGCCGCCGCGCGCACCGTGCTCGACGCCAGCTCGCGCATCCTGTCCGCGCTGGAGACCCGCCGCGCCGAGTTCCGCGCCAATCCGGCCGCGCTGCGCGGCTTCATCGACAGCGAGCTGAGCCGCGGCTTCGACCGCGACTACGCCGCCCGCCTGGTGCTGGGCGTGCACGGCCGCGGCGCCGCGGACGCCGACGTGAAGCTGTTCGCCGACGCGATGGCCGACAACCTGATGGCGCGCTACGGCTCGACCCTGCTCGACATCCAGGGCAAGCCGAGCTTCCGCTACAAGGGCGAGGCCGCGCTGCCGGGCAACCGCGGCGTGAAGGTGTCCACCGAACTGGTGCGCGCCGGCAGCGAGCCGACCCCGGTCGAGTACCTGATGCGCGACGTCGGCGGCCAGTGGAAGATCTTCGACGTGATGATCGAAGGCATCTCCTACGTGCAGACCTTCAAGAACCAGTTCGACGCCCCGCTGCGCCAGAAGTCGATCAAGGACGTGGCGGCCGAACTGCGCAGCGGCAGCATGCAGGCCAGCGCTGGCCCGGCGCCCCGTGGCAAGTGACGCCACCGCGCGCGTCGAAGGCGACGCGCTGCACCTGGCCGGCACGCTCGACCGCGCCGCGGTAGTGGCGCTGTGGCCGCAGCTGGTCCGCCAGGCGGGCCAGTCGCGCCGGCTCGACCTGCAGGCCGTCGAACGCGTGGACAGCGCCGGCGTGGCGCTGCTGGCCGAACTGGCTGCACGCCTGCGCGGCAATGGCGGCGCTACCATCGTCGGCACGCCTGCGGGGCTGGACGAACTGCGGGCGGCCTACCGGCTGTCGCCGGACCTGGATTTCAACGCCTCCCCGGCGGAACGCTGACATGAACCTCCTCCGCACCCTCCCCCTCCTGGCCGCCGCGCTCCTGCTCGGCGCCTGCGCCGGCAAACCCGTGCGCGGGACCGCGCCGCCGGCCGCTACCCACGTCGCCACGGAACAGCCCGCGACCGCGCAGGAACCGTTTCCCGCCGCGCCCGTACCGGAAGTGCCGCAGGTCGCCGACGACACGGACGCGGCAACCGCGACGCCCGCGCCGGTGCAGGCGACCGATGCCGGCACTGCAGACACCGCCGCGCCCACCGACGCCGAAGACGACTTCGCCGCGTTGTACGGCGGCCCGACCGCCGAGCCCGGCGCGGGCAACGGCACGGCGCCGGCCTACGATCCGTGGGAGAAGTACAACCGGCAGATGCACCGCTTCAACCTGGCGGTGGACCGCGGCATCGCCCGCCCGCTGGCCACCGCCTACGTGCACGTGGTGCCGCGCGTGGCGCGTACCGGGGTGAGCAACTTCTTCAGCAACCTGCGCTCGCCGCTGACCATGGTCAACCAGCTGCTGCAGGGCCATGCCGACGACGCCTGGGACACGCTCGGCCGCTTCCTGATGAACTCCACCCTCGGCATCGGCGGCCTGTTCGATCCAGCCAGCAAGGCCATGGTGCCGCGCCGCAGCGAGGACTTCGGGCAGACCCTGGGTACCTGGGGCTGGCGCCAGTCGCGCTACGTGGAACTGCCGTTCTTCGGCCCGCGCACCGTGCGCGACGTGTTCGGCCTGGCCGGCGACACGCCGCTGTCGCCGCTGCGGCGCATCGAGATGGACAAGCTGCGCATCGGCCTGCAGGGCCTGCAACTGGTGGACACCCGCGTGCAGCTGCTGTCGCTGGACGACATCCGCGACAGCGCGGTGGACGAGTACGCGTTGACCCGCGACGCCTGGCTGCAGCGCCGCAACTACCAGATCGAGAAGGATCTGCGCCGCGACCGCCGCCGTCACGAGGACGACGAGCAGACCACCATCCCGGTCGATGCGATGCCGATGCCCGACTGGGGGCGTTGAGCGCACTGCCAGCGATGGATGGAAAAAAGCCCGGGGAAACCCGGGCTTTTTTCTGGATCGGCGCCGGAGCCTGGGGCGGGTCAGCCGCCTTCCTGGCGCCTGGGCTGCTGCAGCACCAGCAGAAGCGTGGCGATCGGCCCGAGGATCAGCGACAGCAGCCCCCAGTTCATGCCGCTGCGTCCCTTGCCCTGGGCGAGGCCGGCATTGATGAGCGCCAGGGTGAACCAACCAACCGCGAATCCGCCGGAATTGCCTGTTGCCATCCTTCAATCACCTCTCTGCCTGTTGCCCGTTATGGCGCCCTGGAACCGGCCGCTGCTGCCTGGCGGCAGCGGCTTCCATCCCCGGCCTTTGCCCGGAGCGGGCTCAGGCCGCCAGCGCGGCATCAATCGCCGCACGCAGGCCGGCGTCATCGGCCGTGGTATCCGGCGAGAACCGGCCGATCACCTGCCCGTCCTTGCCGACCAGGAACTTCTCGAAGTTCCACAGGATGCCCGGCGCCGGGTTGGGTTCGATGCCGAAGCCGGCCAGCTTCTCGCGCATCGGGCCTTCGCCGCTGGCGGCCGGCTGCGCGGCGATCAGCTGCTGGTACAGCGGGTGCACGTCGGCGCCGGCGACGCTGATCTTGGCGAACATCGGGAAGGTCACGTCGTAAGTGAGCGAGCAGAACTGCCTGATCTCGTCCTCGCTGCCCGGCTCCTGGCCGTTGAAGTTGTTGGCCGGGAAACCAAGCACCTCCAGCCCGGCGCCCTTCTTTTCGCGATAGAGCTTTTCCAGCCCCTCGTACTGCGGGGTGAGGCCGCACTTGGAAGCGACGTTGACCAGCAGCAGCACCTTGCCGGCATGGTCGCCGAGCGTGGCCGGGGCGCCGTCGATGGTGGTCAGCGGGATGTCGCGCACGGAAGCAGTCATGGTGGTTCCTGAGGGGGAAGGGAGCGCCAGCATAAACCGGTATCACGCCGGTCAGGCGTCGCCGGACCCGGTCCCTTGTTCCTCGCCCTCGTCATCGCCGCCGAGTTCGCCGAGCAGCGCCTGCGAAGCGTCGGCGGACAGCGATTCCACGCCGCGCAGCTTGCGTTCGATGGTGCGCGTCTTGCGGCTGGCATCGCCCAGGCTCTTGCCGACGGTGTTGATCTGCTTCTCGGCCTTCTCGAGGATGCCGGCGAACTTGCCGAACTCGCCCTTCACCGCGCCGAGCAGGCTCCACACTTCCGACGAGCGCTGTTCGATGGCCAGGGTGCGGAATCCCATCTGCAGGCTGTTGAGCAGGGCGGTGACCGTGGTGGGGCCGGCGATGACCACGCGGTGTTCGCGCTGCAGGACGTCCATCAGCCCCGGGCGGCGGATCGCCTCGGCGTACAGCCCTTCGGTAGGCAGGAACATCACCGCGAAATCGGTGGTGTGCGGCGGCACGATGTATTTGTCGCAGATCGACCGGGCCTGCACGCGCAGCGCGCGCTCGAGCTGGTTGCCGTTGGCGCGCACCGCTTCCTGGTCGCCGGCTTCCTGCGCGTCGAGCAGGCGCTCGTAGTCCTCGCGCGGGAACTTGGAATCGATCGGCAGCCATACCGGCGCCTCGTCGCCACCGCGGCCAGGCAGGCGCACGGCGAAATCCACCATCTCGTTGCCGTCCGGGCGCAGCTTCACCCCGCGCGCGTACTGCTCGGCGGTGAGGGTCTGCTCGAGGATGTTGTCCAGCTGCACCTCGCCCCAGCCGCCGCGGTTCTTGACGTTGCTCAGCACGCGCTTGAGGTCGCCCACGCCGGTGGCCAGCTGCTGCATCTCGCCCAGCCCGCGCTGCACCTGTTCAAGCCGCTCGGAAACCAGCTTGAACGACGAGTCCAGGCGCGTGTTGAGCGTGCTCTGCAGCTTTTCGTCCACGGTCTGGCGCATCAGCTCGAGCTTGCCGTCGTTGCCGTCCTGCAGGTCCTTGAGCCGCGCTTCCAGCGTCTGCCGCATCTCGGCGATACGCTGTTCGTTCCGCTGGGTAAGCTCGGCCAGGCGCTGGCCCAGCATCTCGCCGAAGCGCTGCTGCGCATCGCCGCTCTCCTGGCGGCCGTTGCGCGTTTCCTCCAGCAGC
Source organism: Stenotrophomonas sp. PS02297 (assembly GCF_029959705.1). Lineage (NCBI taxonomy): Bacteria > Pseudomonadati > Pseudomonadota > Gammaproteobacteria > Lysobacterales > Lysobacteraceae > Stenotrophomonas > Stenotrophomonas sp. PS02297. The sequence goes on from NZ_JASCOS010000021.1 coordinate 36,478, forward strand.
GCCTGTTGCAGCGCCGCCAGCTGCTTGGCGAAAAGTTCCATGCGCGCCTGCTGCTGCTGGCCGAAGGCGTCGAGCTGCCCGCGCACGTCCTGCAGGCGCGCATCGAGCAGCTGCGCCATCTGCTGGCGGGCATGGGCGTTTTCCTCGCGGCCCTTGCGCGCGTCGTCGGTGAGGCTGTCGCGCAGCAGGTCCAGGCGCTGGTCGGTACGGGTGGACAGGTCGGTGAGGTTGCGGCTGAAGCCGTCCATGCGCGCATCCTGCTGGCGCGACATGCCTTCCAGCTGCTCGCGCAGTTCGCCGCGGCCGTTGCGTTGCTCCTCGCGCAGCGCGTTTTCCAGCGCGGCATTGCCGGAACGACGCAGCAGCAGCGCCAGTTGCAGCGCGATGATGACCAGCAGCAGGCCGGCCAGGATCAGGGTTTCGGTTTGCATGGAACGAAGTGTAGCCCCGCGCGTCTCAACGGCTGCGCCGCTTCTGCGATCATGTGCTCCCCACGCGTGTTCCGTTCCGCCATGAAGCCCTCGCCTTCCCGTCTCCTGCCCCGGCCGCCGTTCGCTGCGGCGACTTCGTGGACCCTCGCCGCAGGTGCCGCTGCCGACGCTGCCGACGCTCGCCGCGACGGCGGGGCGTTGGCGCATCCGGCCGCGCAGCGCGCGCACTGAGCCCTCGGGAAGATCGCCATGCCGTGGATGGGCATCAACGACCTGGGCACCTTCGTGGTGGCCGTCATCCTGTTCCTGATGCTGCCCGGGCCGGGCACCTTCACCCTGCTCACCGCCACCGCGCGCGGCGGCGTGCGCGCCGGTTACGCGACGCTGGCCGGGCTGATGCTGGGCGACCAGATCCTGATCGCCATCGCCGCCACCGGCGTGGCCGCACTGCTGAAGGCGCACCCGCTGCTGTTCGCCGGGCTGCGCTATGTCGGCGCGGCCTACGTGGTCTGGGTCGGCGTGCAGCTGCTGCGCGAACCCGCGGCCGCCGGCGCCGCGGCGCCGCTGCAGCACGGCCGGCGCTGGTTCCGGCAAGCCCTGCTGGTGGGCGTGCTCAACCCCAAGGCGATCCTGTTCTACATGGCCTTCTTCCCGCTGTTCATCGACCCGGCCACGCAGCGCGGCGCGCTGACCCTGGCGCTGATGGCGGGCCTGATCGCCGTGCTGAGCGTGGGCTGGTGCTCGGTACTGATCTTCGGCGGCCAGTTCATCGCCCGGCGCCTGGCCGGCTACCCGCGCGTGGGCGTGTGGCTGCGGCGGGCGGTGGGCGTATGCTTGGTCGCGTTCGGGATACGGCTGGGGCTGGAAAGCTGAAACGCTCCGGCGCTGCGGAGGTCGGCATGCTCATCCACTGCAAACGCGCTTACGAACCCGCCATGGCCGACGACGGCCAGCGTTTCCTGGTCGATCGACTGTGGCCGCGCGGGGTCAGCCACGAGCGCCTGCAGGCGCAATGGCTCAAGGAAGTGGCGCCCAGCAACGAACTGCGGCAGTGGTTCGACCACCGCGCCGAGCGCTGGGACGAATTCCGGCAACGCTACTGGCGGGAACTGGCCGCCCAGCCGCAGTTGCTGGCGCCGCTGCGCGACGCGCTGGCGGCCGGGCCGGTGACGCTGGTGTATGGCGCCCGCGATACCGGGCACAACCAGGCCGTGGCCCTGCGCGACTATCTGCTGGCGCATCCGCGCCGCGCCGCGTAGGCACGGCGCTTCAACGGGAAGGCCCTGGGTGGGGCAAGCCCCACGCCTGCGTCCTCCGTTGCCGCCTGGATACAAGGCTGGTCTGCAGCGTGCATCGCCGCGAACCCCTTAGGCACGCTACCTGCGGCATCGTCCGCGGGGCCGCGGGGCAGCATGTTCCGGTCCCGCCTTCGATGGCGGGAACCGCTGCGGGCCGCCAGCGTGCGCACAAACGCCGCTGCGGGCGGCTTTTTGTGCCGGATCCGTCATCCGGGCTACCGCCCATCGCCAAACCCCATGAAAGCAGGCGGAATTTCTGGCTTTGCTGCGCTGCGTTCGGCGAAACTCGGCCCCTTTCCCGAATACCCACGAACCGCGAGGTCCGCATGCAGTCCTGGCTCCGGCGCAAATCCATCGACCAGCTCACCCAGCACGAGGAAGGCCGCCGGCTGATTCCTTCGCTGAGCTGGCCCCACCTGGTCGCGCTGGGCATCGGCGCCATCGTCGGCACCGGCATCTACACCCTGATCGGCGTGGGCGCGGACAAGGCGGGCCCGGCGGTGCTGATCTCCTTCATCGTCGCCGGCATCGTCTGCGCCTGCGCGGCGCTGGCCTACGCCGAGCTGTCGACGATGATGCCGGCCGCCGGCAGCGCCTACACCTACAGTTACAGCGCGCTGGGCGAGACCATCGCCTGGGTGGTGGGCTGGAGCCTGATCCTCGAATACTCGCTGGTGGTGAGTACCGTGGCGGTGGGCTGGTCGGGCTATTTCACCGGCTTCCTGGAGTGGCTGCATACCTCGTTCGGCTGGAACGTGATGCTGCCGCATGCGCTTTCCGCCGGCCCGCACGTGGAAGGCGGCTTCCTCAACGTGCCGGCCATCGTCATCACCTTCCTGGTCGCCGGCATGCTGATCGCCGGCACCCGCGAGAGCGCCACGGTCAACGCGGTGCTGGTGGTGTTCAAGCTGATCGCGCTGGCGGTGTTCGTGGCGGTGGCGCTGCCGGCGTTCGACCCGGCCAACCTGCAGCCGTTCATGCCCTATGGCTTCCCCAAGTCGGTCAGCGCCGATGGCGTGGAACGCGGGGTGATGGCGGCCGCGGCGATCATCTTCTTCGCCTTCTACGGCTTCGACGCGATCTCCACCGCCGCCGAGGAAACCAAGAACCCCAAGCGCGACCTGTCGATCGGCATCGTCGGCTCGATGGTCGGCTGCACCATCATCTACCTGCTGGTGGCGCTGGCCGCGGTCGGCGCTATGAGCTACACGGTGTTCGGCAAGAGCGCCGAGCCGCTGGCGCTGATCATGCGCGAGCTGGGCCACGGCACCGCCGCGCTGGTGATCGGCATCGTCGCCATCATCGCCCTGCCGACCGTGCTGCTGGCCTTCTTCTACGGCCAGAGCCGCATCTTCTTCGTGATGTCGCGCGACGGCCTGCTGCCGCGCGGGTTGTCGCTGGTGAACAAGCGCACCGGCACGCCGGTGACCATCACCCTGTTCACCGCGGTGCTGGTGGCCGCGCTGGCCGGCGTGGCGCGCCTGGACGAGATCGCCGCGCTGGCCAATGCCGGCACGCTGGCCGCGTTCACCGCGGTCGGCCTGTGCCTGCTGGTGCTGCGCAAGCGCGAGCCGGGACGCCCGCGCACCTTCCGCACGCCGCTGGCCTGGGTGGTCGGCCCGATCGCGATCCTGGGCTGCATCTACCTGTTCTTCAGCCTGCCCACCCGCACCCAGGTGTGGTTCGCGCTGTGGAACGTCTTCGGCCTGGTGGTCTACGTGCTGTACAGCCGCCGCAACGCGGTGCTGGGCAAGCGCACGGCCTGACCCAGGCGACATGGCCGCGCCGGTGAAGCGGGTTCTCTTCGTGTGCGTGGAGAACTCCAACCGCAGCCAGATGGCCGAGGCCTTCGCGCGCATGCTCGGCGGCGCGGCGGTGGAAGCCTACAGCGCCGGGTCGCGTCCTTCCGGCGTCATCAATCCCAGGGCCATCGCGGCGATGGCCGAACTGGGCTACGACCTCGCCGCCCACCATTCCAGATCGCTGGACGAGTTGCCGGACGTCGAATTCGACTTCGTGGCGACCATGGGCTGCGGCGACGCCTGCCCTCTCATCCTTGCCCGCCAGCGCGCGGACTGGGCCCTGCCCGACCCGCGCGACATGGCGCCGGAGCAGTACCGCGGCGTGCGCGACGACATCCGCGCACGGGTCGCAGCGATGCTCGCCGCACTGGGCGTTCCGCTCCTGTCCTGATCCGCGCCCCCATCGAACCCATCGCCGCCGCAACGGCGGCGACGGATGCGCGCCGCAATACGCCTGTCATCACCTGCTGGAAGACTGCCGGCCGCGACGATGACGCCGGGGCCGCATCGCCGTAGTTCCGGTCCCTTGCGTCTGGCTCGTTCCTCCCACGATCCGTGGACGGGCCGACACCTTGGGGGGCGGCCTGTCCCCCACGACAGGCTCCGATCCCGATGAATCATTCCCTGCTTGCCCTGGCCGTCGCCATGGCGATGGCTTCCTCCGCATACGCCGGCGAAACCGCCGCCCCCGCCTCGGCCACCGAACTGGATGCGGTATCGGTGATCGGCAGCGGCGAACTGCGCCAGGTGCAGCGCATCACCCCGGAGAACCTGACCGTGCTGCCGCCGGGCACCAGCCCGCAGAAGGTGCTGAACCTGCTGCCGGGCGTGAACGCGCAGTCCACCGATGCGCTGGGCACCAACGAGCAGTCGATGACCGTGAGCCTGCGCGGCTTCACCGGCACCAAGCTCGGCCACACCCTGGACGGCGTGCCGCTGGGCGACAGCGCCTACAACAACTACAACGGCCTGAGCATCAACCGCGCCCTGCTCTCCGAGAACCTGGGCATGGTCGAACTGGCGCAGGGCATCGGCAACCTGTCCACGCCGTCCACCAGCAACCTGGGCGGCGCCATCGCCTACTTCTCCAACGCGCCGCTGAAGGAGATGGGCGGACGCGTGGTGCAGACCTTCGGCAGCGACGCCAACCGCCGCAGCTTCGCCCGTTTCGACACCGGCGAGTACAACGGCTTCTCGATGTACGTGTCGGGCATGAACGCCGGTTCGGACCTGTGGAACGACCAGGCCGCCTACAACGATTCGTCCACCCGCCAGTTCAACACCAAGGCGATGTACGAGAATCAGTGGATGCGCCTGACCGGCTTCGCCGACGCCTCGCGCACCACCCAGGCCAACTACTTCTACCTGTCCAAGGACAGCATGGCGCGCGGGCTGGGCTGGGACTGGGGCGGCTATGCGCCGGACTGGGCCAAGGCCGTGGCCAAGGCCTACTGCAACAAGGGCACCTACGTGGCCGCACGCTGTGACGCCAGCGGCCCGGACACCGACGCCGACGGTGCCTTCACCGCCGGCCAGATCCTGCGCAACGACGACCTGTACTACCTGTCCGGCGAATTCTTCCCGACCGACACGCTGACCCTGCGCGTGCTCGGCTACCGCCACCAGGACGATGGCGAGGGCCACAACTGGAACAGCGGCGCGTGGTCGAACAAGGGCACCGCGCAGGAACTGCCGATCATCTTCCGCAACACGCTGTACAGCATCGACCGCCGCGGCGGCACCTTCGGCGCGGAATGGCAGCTGGGCGCGCACCGCCTGCAGGCCGGCGGCTGGTACGAAGAGAACACCAGCAGCGCCTCGCGCTACCAGAGCGCGGTGGACGGCCCGCGCGATTTCAGCGGGCTGGCCAAGGGCCAGCCGGACGTGGGCGTGTTCGCCCAGGAAACCGAGTGGAAGACCCGCCAGTTCCACCTGCAGGACACCGTGCACCTGCTCGGCGACCGGCTGCGCCTGGAAGGCGGCTTCAAGGCGGTGAACGCGCAGTCGCGCGCACGCGCCCTGCCCGGCATCGCCAAGACCCCGATCGCGCCGACCTCCAACAACCAGTTCGCCACCGGCAACCTGCGCGCGCGCGATGCGTTCCTGCCCAGCGCCGGCGTGTACTTCCAGCTCGACGCGCGCCAGGAACTGTTCGCCAGCTATGCGGAGAACATCGCCATGTTCCAGGGCGGCTTCAAGCTCGGCCCGCAGGCGGTGAGCCAGGCCACCTGGGACAGCCAGGCCACGCTCAAGCCCGAGCAGTCGCGCACCTTCGAACTGGGCTACCGCTGGATCGGCGACAGCGTGCAGCTGTCGCTGGCCGGCTACGACGTGCGCTTCGACAACCGCCTGCTGCAGTACAACCCCTGCGACTCGCGCCAGCCGGTGGGCCCGGAGTGCGGCAACCGCTTCTACAACGTCGGCAGCGTGGACAGCCGCGGCGCCGAACTGACCGTGCTGTGGACCCCGACCGCGCACCTGAGCTGGTACAACTCGGCCTCGTTCAACGATTCCACCTACGGCTCGGACTACATGCAGAACGGCGTGCTGGTGCCGACCAAGGGCAAGACCCAGACCGATACGCCCAAGACCCTGCTCGCCAGCGAACTGAAATGGCACAGCGGCCCGTGGTCGCTGGACCTGCGCGGCAAGTACACCGGCAAGCGCTACTACACCTACACCAACGACCAGGGCTTCGGCGGCTTCACCGTGTTCGACGCCGGCGCCGGCTACGACTTCGGCCAGCTTGGCGTGCTGCAGAAGTTCAAGCTGTCCTTCAACGTGACCAACCTGACCAACAAGCGCTACGCCAGCAACCTGGACTCGAGCGTGTTCGCCCCGACCGACCCGGCCGGCAAGCTGTACGTGTTCCATGCCTCGGCACCACGGCAGGTGTTCCTGTCGCTGGATGCGCGTTTCTGAGCCCGGGGCGCCAGCGATGAACCTGCTCGCCGCCGCACTGCTCGCCGCCGCACTGGGCGGCGGCGTGGCCTGGACCACGCCGCATCGGGTCACCGACGCGCCACCGCGCGTGCACGAGATCGAAGGACGGCGCTACGTCGACCAGGGCCTGGTCGCGGCGGGCATGCTGCCGGCGGCGAGCGTCGATTTCCTCGGCGATACGCTGGGCTCGTTCTCCTCGTTCGCGGTGGCGCCGGGCAGCTGGCGGCGCACCGCCGACGGCGGCTACGAGGGCGTGCTGTGGACTCTGCCCGACCGCGGCCGCAACGATCCCGAGGCCGGGCTGTTCTACGACTACCCGGCGCGGCTGGAACGGTTGCGCATGAGCATCGCGCCGGCCACTGCCGGAGCCATCGGGCAGGTGACGCTCACCGTGGATGGCGGGCTGGAACTGCGCGATGCCGATGGCCAGCCGTTCACCGGCGCCGACCCGGACGATGGCGTGGCGGTCCGCGGCGGCATCGCCCTGCCGGTACCGCGCGAAGGCGCCACCGGCGCCGGCAGGATCTCGCTGGATGCCGAATCGCTGCAGTTCACCGCCGATGGGCATTTCTACGTCGGCGACGAGTACGCCGCGCACATCTACTACTTCGACGCCGGCGGCCGCCTGCAGGGCGTGCTGGTGCCCCCACCGGCCATCCTGCCGATGCGCGACGGCAGGCCGTACTTCAGTTCGCTCAAGGCACCGCACAGCGGCCGCCGCAACAACCAGGGCGTGGAAGGCATGGCGCTCTCGCCCGACGGCACGCGCCTGTTCGTCGCACTGCAGAGCGCGCTGGTGCAGGACAGCGCCAGGGGCGACGCCAGCGGCCGCATCAATACCCGCGTGCTGGTCTACGACGTCTCCCGCGAGCCGGTGCCGAAGCACCCCATCGGCCATCATGTCGTACAGCTGCCGGCTTATGCCCTCGCCGGCGATGGCGGCAAGGCCGACCGCACCGCCGCGCAGAGTGAGCTGCGCGCATTGGACGACCATCGTTTTCTGCTGCTGGCGCGCGATGGCAACGGCCTGGGCGGCAATGCGGCCGCACCGGTGTTCAAGAGCGTGCTGCTGGTGGACACCACTGGCGCCAGCAACCTGGCCGGCAGCCGCTACGAGACCGGTACCGGGAGCGTGCTGGCCGACCCGGCCGCCACCGCGCTCAAGCCGGGCATCGTCCCGGCGCGCTGGAGCGAGCTGCTGAACCTGCTGGACCCGGCACAGCTGGCACGCGCGGGCCTGCGCCTGGACGGTGTCGCCGCGGACGATCCGCAGCGCCTGTCGGAAAAGTGGGAGGCGATGGACCTGCTGCCTGCGCTCGACCCGGCGCATCCGGACGACTGGCTGCTGCTGGTCGGCAACGACAACGATTTCATCGCCCGCCGCTGCGTGATGCAGGGCGAGGCCTGCGATTCGCCGCTGGACAACGACAACCGGGTGCTGGTCTACCGGCTGACCCTGCCGCGCCCGTAGGAGCGGCTTCAGCCGCGATGGGGCTTTACCAGCAAAGCCTGGTTCCTGGTAAAGCCCCATCG
>NZ_JASCOS010000220.1:0-2386 GCF_029959705.1 Stenotrophomonas sp. PS02297
AGCGGCTTCAGCCGCGATGGAGCTTTCGCACTGATCCCGCCGCAGCAGCCCACACCGTGCGCCTGCCGGGTTTCAATGGGCAGGCCCCATCGCGGCTGAAGCCGCTCCTGCGATCATGTCTGCTGTTGCGAGGCCGTCGAAATGAACCTGCGTGACCTCAAATACCTGGTGGCGCTGGCCGAGCACAAGCACTTCGGCCGGGCCGCGGCCGCCTGCTTCGTCAGCCAGCCCACGCTCTCCACCCAGATCAAGAAGCTGGAGGAAGAGCTGGGCGTGCCGCTGGTGGAACGCGCACCGCGCAAGGTGATGCTGACCCCGGCCGGGCGCGAGGCGGCGGCGCGCGCGCGCGGCATCGTCGCCGAGATCGAGCAGATGAAGGAGGCCGCGCGCCGCAGCCGCGACCCCGAGGCCGGTACGGTGCGGCTGGGCATCTTCCCCACGCTGGGGCCGTACCTGCTGCCGCACGTGGTGCCGACGATACGCGAGCGTTTTCCGCAGCTGGAACTGCTGCTGGTCGAGGAAAAGAGCGACGTGCTGCTGGCCCAGCTGCGCAACGGCCAGCTCGACGCCGCGCTGCTGGCGCTGCCGCTGGGCGACGAACAGCTGCATACCGAATTCCTGTTCGAGGAACCCTTCGTGCTGGCCGCGCCGGAAAGCCACCCGCTGGCCGCGCATGCCATGCTGACCATGGCCGACCTGGCCGACCAGCGCCTGCTGCTGCTGCAGGACGGCCACTGCCTGCGCGACCAGGCGCTGGATGTCTGCCACCTGGCCGGCGCGCTGGAGAAATCCGAGTTCCAGGCCACCAGCCTGGAGACGCTGCGGCAGATGGTGGCGGCCAATGTCGGCGTCACCCTGCTGCCGATGCTGGCGGTGAAGCCGCCGGTCGCGCGCTCGGAGAACATCCGCCTGCTCGGCTTCGCCGGCGCGGACGCGCCCAGCCGGCGCATCGCCATGGTCTGGCGCCGCAGCTCGGCCATGGGCGACTTCCTGCAGCAGCTGGCAGGCATCTTCCAGAGCCTGCCGCCGGACCTGCTGGCCCTGTAGAGCGGGGCAACGCCCCGCTGGGGCATTACCACGCAAGCCCCGCCGGGCGCTGCCCGGCGCTACAGAGCCACAGCACCTGCATTCCTTGTAGAGCGGGGCATTGCCCCGCTGCGGCATTACCACGCAAACCCCGCAGGGCGCTGCCCGGCGCTACAGAGCCACAGCGCCGGCATTCCTTGTAGAGCGGGGCACCGCCCCGCTGCGGCATTACCACGCAAGCCCCCGCCGGGCGTCGCCCGGCGCTACAGAGCCACAGCGCCGGCACTCCTTGTAGAGCGGGGCAACGCCCCGCTGGGGCATTACCGCGCAAACCCCGCCGGGCGCTGCCCGGCGCTACAGAGCCGCTGCGGTCCGTCACTGCCGGGGGATTCGGGCACCGCCTGTCCACCCGCCTCGCCGCTCTCCCGCGCACGCCTTGACCGCCGCCGCCGATGCATTGCATCCCCGCCGCCCCGCCCCCATGATCGGGGTGGGTCGCATCCGTTCCATAATCCCCGCACAATAGGCCCGGGCGGTGCCGGATTGGCGCCGCCTTTTGTATGTCTCTCAACAATTGCAGGAGTTTTTCCATGCCGACCAACAGCGGCCTGCCCCCGTCAATCACCGTGTCCAGCCGTGACATGGCCCGCCTCGAGGCCATGCTCGATTCCCCGGCCCTGAGCCGGCACCCGGCCGCCGTCGCCCTGTCCCAGGAGCTCGAACGCGCGCAGGTGCTGTCGCCGGAAGACATCCCCGCAGGCATCGTCACCATGCACTCGCGCGTGGACTGCGTGGACGAGCTGCATAACGAAGAACATTCCCTGACCCTGGTCTATCCGCACGAAGCGGATTTCGACAAGGGCCGCGTCTCGGTGCTCGCGCCGGTCGGCAGCGCCCTGCTGGGCCTGTCCGTCGGCCAGACCATAGACTGGACCGCCCCCGGTGGCCGCCAGCTGCGCCTGCGCGTGACCGCCGTGCATTACCAGCCCGAAGCCGCTGGCGATTTCCACCGCTGAGCGCCCCGCGCCGGCCCGTACCCAGGAATCCGCAATGACCCCCTCCAAGCTCGCCCAACTGCGTGAACTGTCCGTCGTCGTCGCCGATACCGGCGATTACGAGGCCATCAAGCGCCTGCGCCCGGTCGACTGCACCACCAACCCGACGCTGGTGAAGAAGGCCCTCGATCTGCCGGTCTATGCCGGGCTGATCGAGCGCGAGCTGGCATGGGGCCGTGCGCAGGCCGGCGAGCGCGATGACGTGGCCAAGGCCGTGGTCGACCGCCTGACCATCGGCGTGGGCACGATGCTGGCCGAGCTGGTGCCGGGCCGCGTTTCCACCGAGGTCGATGCCGACCAGGCCC
>NZ_JASCOS010000221.1:0-2369 GCF_029959705.1 Stenotrophomonas sp. PS02297
TGGGCGGGTGGGGGGGGGGGGGGTTGTTTTTAAAACCCCACACCCGGGGGGGGGGGGGGGGGGGGGGGGGGGGGGGCGCCCACCGCCGGCGAGACCGTGCTGCCGTAGAGCAGCCGCACCAGCAAGGTGATGTTGGCCTCGTTGAAGGTGGTCGCCAGGTGCATCAGCCCGCCCAGGTGGCTGGCGACGCGGCCGCAGTAGTCGGCGAACAGCGCCGGCGCGTCCGCCACTTCGAAGCCGCCGCGCGCGGCGAACCAGATCGGCACGGTGAAGTGGTTGAGCGTCACCACCGGCTTCAGGCCGTGCGCGTGGCAGGTCTCCAGCACCCGCGCGTAGTGGTCGAGCTCGGCGCTGGAATAGAACCCGGGCGCGGGCTGGATGCGCGACCACTCGATGCCCAGGCGGTAGCAGTTGAAGCCCAGCTGCGCGGCCAGGGCGATGTCCTCGGCATAGCGGTGGTAACTGTCGCAGGCGTCGCCGGAGGGCTCGGCGAACAGCGTGGGACGCACGTTCTCGCGCACCCAGGCGTCGCTGTTGGTGTTGTTGCCCTCGCTCTGGTGCCCGGAGATCGCCGTGCCCCACAGGAAGTCGCGCGGCAAGGCGCGGCTGCGTGCCGGTGCCGGTGCCGGCGCCGCCAGGGCGGTGGCCGGCAGGCCGCTGGCCAGGGCCGCCCAGCCCAGCGACTGCAGGATGCGACGGCGCAGCGGGGAGTCGGGAAGCGGCATGCCGGTCATGGCTGGCTTCGTTCCGGTGCCGGTCATCAGCAGCGCTCGAACACGGCGGCGATGCCCTGGCCGCCCCCGATGCACATCGTGGCCAGCCCATAGCGGCCGCCGCGGCGCTGCAGCTCGTGCACCAGCTTGACGGTGATGATCGCGCCGGTCGCGCCGACCGGGTGGCCCAGCGCGATGCCGCTGCCGTTGGGGTTGACCTTGGCCGGGTCCAGGCCGAGCGCGTCGGACACCGCGCAGCACTGGGCGGCGAAGGCCTCGTTGGATTCGATCACGTCCAGGTCGTCGACCGACAGCCCGGCCCTGGCCAGCACCGCCTGCACCGCCGGCACCGGTCCCATGCCCATGTACAGCGGCTCGACGCCGGCGTGCGCGTAGGCCACCAGCCGCGCCAGCGGGCGCAGGCCATGGCGCGCCACCGCCGCGCCGGTGGCCAGGACCAGCGAGGCGGCGCCGTCGTTGATGCCGGAGGCGTTGCCGGCGGTGACCGAGCCGTCGGGCTTGAACACCGGGCGCAGCGCGGCCAGGTCCTGCGCGGTGACGTTGGCGCGGACGTGCTCGTCGGTCCGGAACTCGGTTTCGCGGCCGCGCCGGCCTACCTTCACCGGCACGATCTGGTCGTCGAAACGGCCCTCGGCGATGGCCTCGGCCGCGCGTCGGTGGCTTTCCAGCGCGAATGCGTCCTGGCGCGCGCGCGCGATGCCGTGGCGCTCGGCGATGTTCTCGGCGGTGATGCCCATCAGCACGCCGTTGAACGGGTCTTTCAGGCCTTCGTTGAGCCCGTCCACCAGCACCGCGTCGCCGAGCTTGCGGCCCCAGCGGTGGGTGGGCAGGTAGAACGGGGTGCGGCTCATGGATTCGGCGCCGCCGGCCAGCGCCACCTCGCAGTCGCCCAGCAACAGGGCCTGCGCCGCCGAGACGATGGCCTGCAGGCCGGAGCCGCACAGCCGGTTGACGGTCAGCGCCGGGGTTTCCACCGGCAACCCGGATTCGATGGCGATGATGCGCGCCATGTAGGCGTCGCGCGGTTCGCTGGGCAGCACCTGGCCGTAGACGGCGTGGCCGATGGCGTCGGCGGCCACGCCGGCGCGGGCGATGGCCTCCCTGGCGGTGGCGACGCCGAGTTCGGAGGGCGCAGTGTCCTTGAGCGAGCCGCCGAACGCGCCGATGGCGGTGCGTACGCCGGAAACGATGAAGACGTCGGTCATGTCGAATTCCTCAGCAGTGGAAACAGTCTTGGGTGGTTGAGGCGATCAGGTCGTCGCGCGTGGCGGCCAGGTCCAGCCAGAGCGCGGCGCGGGGCAGTTCGTGGGCGAAGAACCAGCGCGCCGCGGCGCGCTTGCCGCGGTGGAACGCGGTGTCCCCGGCGCACAGGCGGGCCATGTCCAGCCACAGCCAGCCGACCACGGCGTGGCCGAAGGCGCGCAGGAAGGAGGTGGCCTGTTCCAGCGCCTGCGGCGCTGGCGCCGAGGCCAGTTCCGCCACCACCGCGTCGAGCCTCTGCCAGGTGGCCTCGAGCTGGCGCGCGAGCGGAGCGAGCCGGGCGTCGGCGGCGCTGGCGGCCACGGTCGCCTCGACCCGCGCGCGCAGCTGCGCGACGCCGGCGCCGCCGTCGCGCAGCACCTTGCGGCCCCGCAG
>NZ_JASCOS010000222.1:0-2327 GCF_029959705.1 Stenotrophomonas sp. PS02297
GCGGGGGGGTGGGCGCGGGGCGCGTGCGTCCGCCGCACCGGGGTGTGGGGGGCCGCCGCCGCCCGGGGGGGGGCGGCACTGGTATCCGGCCTGGCCATCACCGCCTGGTCGCTGCGCGAAGCGCGCCAGGAGGCGGCACGGGCGAAGGTGACCTCGGAGTTCCTGGCCTCGGTGCTGGACAGCGTAGATCCGGCGATCTCGCAGGACATGGACAAGGCGCTGATGCTGCGCGTGCTCGACGATGCGTCCAGGCGCGCCGCGCGGGAGCTGGCCGCCTATCCGGACATCCAGGCCGACATGGAGCTGCTCATCGGCATCAACCAGAACAGCCTGGCGGAGTTCGGCCCTGCCGTCGCCCACCTGCAGGCGGTGCGCGAACTGGCCGGGCGGCATCCCGGCCTGCTCGAGTTCCAGTACCTGCGCGCGACCCAGGTGCTGGGCGATGCGCTGGTGGGCGCCGGCAAGCGGCGGGAAGCCGGCACCGTGCTTGCCGAGGGCATCGAACGGGCACGCGGCGGCAAGCCTGAGTACCTGTGGCTCGCCTACGACATGCAATCCCGCCTGGCGATGGTGCTCATCGATCTGGGGCGACCGGCCGAAGCATTGCGCGATGCGCGCGAGGCGGAGAGGGGACTGGCGCGCCTGCTGCCCGCGGACAACCAGAACCGCCTGGACGCGGAAAAGCGTCTCGCCAACGTGCTTTCCAGCACGGGCGGCCAGGTGCAGGCCATCGCGCTGCTGCGCGACCTTGTCCAGCGCCGGACGGCCGCCATGGGGGCCGATCATCCGCTGACCCTGGTCACCCGCCGCGATCTCGCCGTGGCCTATCTGTACCAGCGCGACTTCCCTGCCGCCGAAGTGCAGCTGCAGGAAGTGGTGAGCGCTTATCGGCGCCTGTATGGGGACGACAACAGCTATACCGCCTCCGCCCGCGGCCTGCTGGCCAGCGCCCTGCGCCAGCAGGGCAAGGTGGAGGAATCCGGGCCTCACTATCGCGCCGCGATGGAGTGGAGCAGCGCCCATTCGGGGCCGGAAGCGCTGGATACGCTCATCACCCGTCACAATCACGCCAACTGGCTGCTGGAGTCCGGCCACGCGGAAGCGTCGGAACAGGAGCAGCGCGCACTGCTGGAGATCGCGGACCGGACCCTGTCGCGCAACCACCCGGTCACCGCCGAGATCCTGCGCGGCCTGGCCGAGGCCGAACTGGCGCTCGGCGAAGTCGGCGCTGCGCATGGCCATGCCGAAGCCGCACTGCGGGCGATGCGGGCGGTCCATGGCGACGACAGCGACGATCCCCTGCGCAGCGTGCGCGAGACCCTGGCGAAGGTCGAGGCGGCCGGAAAGAAGGCGTCCGGCGGCTCGAGACAGGCACCGCCGTAGCGCACCGTCTGCGCTCACGCGGCTCGCATCGTGCATGCGCGGAGCCGCATCGGCGCCCGCGATCAGGGCGATGCGTGCGTTTGTCTGGTGCCGGGCATACGATGGTTTCCCTGCCCGAGGCAGGAGCAGACGACCATTGCAGATGCCCCGGGAGCCCACCATGCGCCTTCGCCTACCTCTGACGATCCTCGCCGGCAGCGCCCTGCTGGCCGGTTGCGGCACCCGCCCGCCGGCCAGGCCGGAAGCGCCGCCAGCGCCGGCGGCGGTCAGTACCGCGCAGATGGCCGAGGCGAACCTGGCACCGGCCTCGGCCAGCCTGGTCAGCGGGCGCGTGGCACTGGTGCCGGAAGCCGGCGGCGTACATATCACCGGCGTGATCGGCGGCCTGCCGCGCGGCCGCCAGGCTGCATTCCACGTGCACGAGAAGGGCGACTGCAGCGCGGTGGATGCCGCCAGCGCGGGCGGTCACTTCAACCCGGCGGCGCAGCCGCATGGCCGCGCCGGCAGCGGCGCGCACCATGCCGGCGACATGGACAACCTGCAGGCCAATGCCGATGGCGTCGTGCACGTGGACGTACACCTGCGCGGCGTTACCCTTGGCGGCGGCGCGGCCAACGACATCGCCGGCCGCGCGCTGGTGGTCCATGCCGATGCCGACGACTACCACAGCCAGCCGGCAGGCAATGCCGGCGCCCGGGTCGCCTGCGGGGTGATCCGCGTGACCCGCTGAATGCGGCGATCCGGTCGATCCGGCACCAATCAAGGGAGTACGACGATGCGTTTGATCCACACCAGCCTGTTCCTCGCCAGCGCCTTGGCGCTGGGCGCCTGCAAGCAGGGCGCCGAGCCCGCTGCCGCCCCCGCCGACGCCGCCAGCGCGCCGGCCCCGGCCGTCGATCCCGCCGCGCCGCCGGCCATGGAGCCTGCGGCGGCCAGCGCAGCAG
>NZ_JASCOS010000223.1:0-2296 GCF_029959705.1 Stenotrophomonas sp. PS02297
GACCGGCAGTACCCCGGCACCCGGTAGGAGCGGCTTCAGCCGCGAATAGGCTTTACCGGTAAGGCTCGATCGCGGCTGAAGCCGCTCCTGCGAAAACGAAAAGACAGAAACAACCACCCAGGCCTCACGCATGACCTCCACGTCCGCCTCCTCCCGCCCGCGCTGGTTCGTCGCCGGCGATCTCAACGGTTTCTTCGGCCTGGTGGTCGACAACCTGTCCATCCTCGGCTTCATCGCCATGGCGCTGGTGGGCATTTTCCAGTTCCCGGCCGAGGTGGTGTTCGGGCGCATGTTCCCGGGCACCGCGTTCGGCGTGCTGGTCGGCAACCTGCTGTACACGCTGATGGCGCGGCGGCTGGCCGCGCGCAGCGGCCGCGACGACGTCACCGCGATGCCGCTGGGGCTGGACGCGCCGACCAGCATCGGCATGGCGCTGCTGGTGCTGGGCCCGGCCTTCGCCGGCTTCCGGCAGCAGGGCATGGAGCCGCAGGCCGCAGCGATCGCGACCTGGCAGCTGGGCATGGCCGCGCTGGTGATCATGGGCGTGCTCAAGCTGGTGCTGTCGTTCTTCGGCGAAGCGGTGACCCGCGCGCTGCCGCGCGCGGCGCTGCTCGGTTCCATCGCCGGCATCGCGCTGGTGCTGATGGGGCTGCTGCCGCTGCTGGAGGCGCTGCGCTCGCCGGTGGCCGGCTTCGTCACCCTCGGCCTGCTGCTGTACGTGCTGATCGCCAAGGGCCGCCTGCCGGTACGGGCGCCGGGCGTGCTGGTGGCCTTCGTCGTAGGCACCGCGCTGTACTACGGGCTGGGCCTGGCCGGACTGGGCGCACCGGGCTTCGCGCTGCCGCAGTGGACGCCGCCGCAGGTGGTGCTGCCGCTGCCGACGCTGGGCTTCATCGACGGCCTGCCGGCGGCGATGGACTACCTGCCGCTGCTGCTGCCGTTCGGGCTGCTGATGGTGGTCGGCGGCATCAACGTATCCGAGAGCGCGCGCGCGGCCGGCGACGATTACCGTACCCGCGACATCCTGCTGGTCGAGGCGCTGGCCACGCTGGTGGCCGGGCTCTGCGGCGGCGTCGCCCAGACCACGCCCTACATCGGCCAACCGGCCTACAAGCACATGGGCGCGCGCAGCGGCTACACGCTGCTGGCCGGCCTGTTCGTCGGCATCGGCGGGATGCTCGGGGTGATCTCCGGGCTGGTGCAGTGGCTGCCGCTGGCGGTGCTGGCGCCGATCATCGTGTACGTGGCCATCGACATCACCACCCAGGCGTTCGAGGCCACGCCGAAGCGGCATGCGGCGGCGATGGTGCTCGGCTTCCTGCCGTCGGTGGCCTACCTGCTGTCGATCAAGGCGCCGGGCTGGATCGCGCCGGAGCGGCTGGCCGAACTGACCACCGCGCTGGACGGCCACGGCCTGCCGGAACTGGCGGTGATCTTCACCCTCGGCAACGGCTTCATCATCACCGCGATGCTGTGGATCGCCACGGTGGTGGCGATGATCGAGCAGCGGCTGGGCCGCGCGTCGACGCTGCTGCTGATCGCCGCGCTGCTGACCCTGTTCGGCCTGATCCATTCGGTCGATCCGCGCGGCGGCGTGTACCTGCCGTGGATGCTGCAGGGCCTGCAGCGCAGCATCAGCTGGCAGTTCGCCGGCGCCTACGTGGCGCTGGCGGCGGTGCTCGGCCTGCTGTCGCTGCAGCGACCAGCGCGGGCCGGCTGAACCGGCGCGGGGAACCCGCCGCGATCCCCGGGGTCACACCCGGGGTGATCGCAACGCAAAAAGGTGGTTCCCGATGCAGGACAGGAAAGCGGTATGGCCATGGGCCGTGGCAGGCGTGCTGGTGCTGGGTGGCGTGGCGTGGTGGTTGTTCCGCGACGATCTGCGGACGGTGGCGACGGCCACTTCACCGTTCGCGGCGCAGCCGTCTGCAGGTGGCAGCCGGATCGTTCCCCCCACGGGCGTGCCGCAGGACGCGCCGGCCATGACCATGGCGCCGGCCGGCTATCCGCTGCCGCGCGATGCGGCCATCGATGCCGCCCTGCCATCGCTCGACGACAGCGACGCCCGCGTGCGGGAAGACCTCGGCACGCTGTTCCCCGAACCGGTGCTGGCGCTGTTGCTGCCCGATCACCTGGTCCAGCGCCTGGTCACGCACATCGACAACCTCACCCAGGCCAGCGCGCCGGCCAGCGCGCTGGCGCTGCGGCCGGTGGCCGGTGGCCTGCAGGTCGACGGCGCTGCCGCGCCCCGCCTCGCCCTCGCCCCCCCCCAAGCCCCCCCCGGCCCCCCCGAAGT
>NZ_JASCOS010000224.1:0-2252 GCF_029959705.1 Stenotrophomonas sp. PS02297
GGGGCGGCCGCGGGCCGGCCCCCCCGCAGCCGGTGATCCACGTGAACGACAACTTCGCCCGCTGGCAGGGGCAGTTCAGCGATCTGGTCTCCGTCTGCGTGGAGGCCGGCGGCCCTGCGGCGGCGGTGGCGCAACGGCTGTCGCCGCGCGCGCACGATTACCACGTACTCAAGCCCAAGCACTCGGCCTTCCATGCCACGCCGCTGGCGCTCCTGCTTGAAAAGCTGCGCGTGCGGCGGCTGGTGCTGACCGGCGTGGCTGCCGACTCCTGCATACTGGCGACCGCACTGGATGCCAGGATGCACGAGTTCGAGCTGTGGGTACCCGCCGATTGCGTGGCCGCGATCACGCCCGGGCGCAAGCGCGATGCGCTGGCGGTGGTCGCGCATTCGCTGGAGGCGCCGGTGGCCACCTCACGCGGCGTCCCCGGCCTGTTCCCGGCACAGGCGTGAAATCGGCCCGGCGCTTCTTCACGCCTGCTTTAGCCGCCATTGGCCAGCGTTGTCGGCAATCCACAACGGTATGCACGCCATGGCGCGTCCGATCTGGACGGGAACCCTGTCTTTCGGTCTGTTGAACGTCCCGGTGTCGCTGATGAGTGGCGAGAGGCGGGTGGACATCAGTTTCCGCATGCTCGACTCTCGCGACCGCAAGCCGATCCGGTTCGAGCGGGTCAATGCCGAGACCGGTGAGGAAGTGCCCTGGAAGGATATCGTCAAGGCCTTCGAGTACGACAAGGGCAGTTATGTTGTGGTGGACAAGGAGGACATCGCCTCGGCGGCGCCGCAGACGCATGACTCCATCGATGTGGAAGCCTTCATCGACCGCAGCGAAATCAGCCTGCGCTTCTATGAAAAGCCCTATGTCATCGTCCCCGGCAAGAAGGCGGAGAAGGGGTATGTGCTGCTGCGCGAGACTCTGCGCGACACCGGTCGGGTGGGTATCGCGCGGGTCGTCATCCGCACCCGCGAGTACCTGTGCGCGGTGGTGCCCGAGGGCGACGCTCTGATCCTGCTGATGCTGCGCTACCCGCAGGAACTGGTGGACCCGGCCGAATACAGGCTGCCTGAGGGCAAGCCCGCCGACTACCGCATCTCCAAACGCGAGGCGGAGATGGCCGCCAGCCTGATCGAGTCGATGTCGGTGGCGTGGCATGCGGACGACTACCAGGACGAGTTCCGCGGCCGGCTCGAGGCCATCATCCGCAAGCGGCTGAAGGCCAAGGGTGCCACCACGCGCATCATCGACGAGCGCGAGGAGCCGGAGGACGCCGCCACCAATGTGGTCGACTTCATGGCGCTGCTGCAGAAGAGCTTGGACGAGAAGAAGCGCACGCCCGCCAGCAAACGCGCACCGGCGAAGAAGGCGGCCGCGCGCAAGGCGCCGGCGAAGAAGGCGCGCAAATCCACGCGCCGGACGGCGTCTTCCTGACGATGCCGGGAAGCCGCCGCCTCATAGCCATCGGCAGCATGGGCAGCCGCGTGCGCGGCACCACCT
Source organism: Stenotrophomonas sp. PS02297 (assembly GCF_029959705.1). Classification (NCBI taxonomy): domain Bacteria; kingdom Pseudomonadati; phylum Pseudomonadota; class Gammaproteobacteria; order Lysobacterales; family Lysobacteraceae; genus Stenotrophomonas; species Stenotrophomonas sp. PS02297. The sequence continues at coordinate 1,498 of NZ_JASCOS010000224.1, forward strand.
TTCTCTATGTCCTGCCGTGCGCGAACGAGGACCACGCCAAGCTGGGCATCGCCGGCGATCCGCTGACGCGCATGCAGGCGTTTTCCCCACGCTACTTCGAGCTTTTCGACCTGGATGCCGGCTGGCTGCTGGAGGCCGACACCCTGAAGGAGGCGCGGGGCTGGGAGACGGCGCTCAAGCGCTGGCTGCGGCCGCACGCCGCGCCGGCGCCGCTGCTGGTTCCGGCACGCGCCGGCGGCCGCACCGAATGGGTGCGCGGCGCACTCTCGCTGCTGGCTGGCTGGCGCGACGCGCAGGTGGCGCAGGGCTTCGTGGCGCATGCGCCGCTGCGCGGCTGGGTACGCCAGCGCCTGTTACAGGCGCACGAGAACCGCCACCACGGCGTGCAGGCGCTGGTCGAGCGGTTCGGCCCGGCCGAGTTCTGGCCACCGGCGGCTGGCAGCGCGCCGCTGGGCCTGCTGCGCGACGCCCTGGATGCCTGCGTGCTGCTCGACGTGGAGCCCGGCGACGACGATGTTCCCGGCCTGCGCGCCTGGCATGAACGCAACAGCCTGGTATCGCGGCCCGCGGCGCGGGCCTGGCGGACGGACGGGGAACACGCATGAGCCTGTACGACTACCGGCGCAAGCGGCAGTTCGAACGCACCCCGGAGCCGGCGGCGGACAGCCGTCGCCGGCGCGACGGACAGCCGATCTTCGTGGTGCAGCTGCACCACGCCAGCCACCGCCATTACGACTTCCGCCTGCAGGTGGGCA
>NZ_JASCOS010000225.1:0-2215 GCF_029959705.1 Stenotrophomonas sp. PS02297
CCCGCCCGCCCGCGCGGGGGCGCGGGGCGCGCGCGGGCCCGCCGCCCCCCCCCCCCCCCCCCCCCCCCCCCCCCCCCCCCCCGACTGCTTTATGAAGAAAGATTCCGAGCGCCGGATCCTGCTGGGCAGGGTGACCGGCGCTTTTGGTGTGCGCGGCGAACTCAAGCTCGAGTCCTGGACCGAGCCGCGGTTGGCCATTTTCAACTATCAGCCGTGGATCCTGCGCAGCCCGTCGGGGCAGGAGTCGCAGATCAGCGGCGTGCGCGGCCGCGAAGCCGCCAAGACGCTGGTGGCGACGTTCCCCGGCGTGGACGACCGCAACGTGGTCGAAGCCATGCGCGGCACCGAAATCTACATCGCGCGCAGCGCGCTGCCGCCGCCGAAGCCGGACGAGTACTACTGGGTCGACCTGGAAGGCCTGGACGTGCAGACCGTGGACGGCGTGAAGCTCGGCCGGGCCACGCACCTGTTCAATACCGGCGCCAACGACGTGCTGGTGGTGCGCGGCGACCGCGAGCGCATGGTGCCGTTCGTGATGGGCGACTTCGTCAAGTCGGTCGATTTCGACGCCAACCTGATCGTGGTCGACTGGGATCCGGAGTTCTGATCCCGATGCGCATCGACGTCATCACCCTGTTTCCCGAGTTCATCGCGCAGTCCGCCGCGCTGGGCGTGGTCGGTCGTGCGCAGGAACGCGGCCTGCTCGACCTGCACGGCTGGAATCCGCGCGACCACGCCGAGGGCAACTACCGCCGCGTGGACGACCGCCCGTTCGGCGGCGGCCCGGGCATGGTGATGCTGATCGAACCGCTGCGCGCAGCGCTGGCCGCCGCGCGCGCCGCCGACCCGACCCCGGCGCCGCTGATCTACCTCAGTCCGCAGGGGCGGCCGCTGACCCAGGCGCGGGTGCGCGAACTGGCGGCGCTGCCGCGCATGATCCTGCTGTGTGGCCGCTACGAGGGCGTGGACGAGCGTTTCCTCGCCGCCGAGGTGGACGAGGAGATTTCCCTCGGCGATTACGTGCTGTCCGGCGGCGAACTGGGCGCGGCGGTGATCGTCGATGCGGTCACCCGGCTGCAGGAGGGTGCGCTGAACGACGCCGAATCGGCGGTGCAGGACAGTTTCGAGGGCGACGGCCTGCTCGACTGCCCGCACTACAGCCAGCCGGCCAGCCACGCGCTGGGCGAGGTGCCGGAGGTGCTGCGCTCGGGCAACCATGCCGCGATCGCGCGCTGGCGCCGGCAGCAGTCGCTGCTGCGCACCGCCCTGCGCCGGCCCGACCTGCTGGACGAGGCCGGCCTCGGCAAGGCCGACCGCAAGCTGCTGGACGAGGCCCGCAAAGAGCCGTAGGCCAAGGGCTTGCCCCGCCCGGGGCCGCGCCGGCCGACGGCCGGCAACCGCGGGAGTACCGGGTGCCGAGGGATTGCCAGCCAGCGGTCTGTACCACTGGCACCGGGCCGGAAGGTCATCTATAATGCGCGGCTTGCTGCTGCCTGGCCGGTAGCAGCGGTTCCAACTACAACAAACGTGCAGCGCAATCCGGTGACTGCATGAGACCCCGCTGTCGAATCGACACGCCCACTCCGAATACATCGGTGCACCCATGAGCAAGCTGAACAAATCCATCGTCGCGGACTTCGAATCCGCCCAGATCACCCGCGAACTGCCGAAGTTCAGCCAGGGCGACACCGTCGTCGTCAACGTCAAGGTCAAGGAAGGCAACCGCGAGCGCGTGCAGGCCTACGAAGGCGTTGTGATCGGCACCAAGAACGCCGGCCTGAACTCTTCGTTCACCGTGCGCAAGATCTCGCACGGCTACGGCGTCGAGCGCGTGTTCCAGACCCACAGCGCGCTGATCGACTCGGTCGAAGTCAAGCGCCGCGGCAAGGTCCGCGCCGGCAAGCTGTACTACCTGCGTGGCCTGGAAGGCAAGGCTGCCCGCATCAAGGAAGACCTGGCTGCCGCCGCGCAGGCCAAGGCTGCCCGCCAGGCCGCCAAGTCCGCCGAGTAATCCCGCCGCAGGCGTCGCGCCTGTTGCAGCAACGGCCGCCCTCGGGCGGCCGTTTGCGTTTATGGCGTCGCGCTACAGGGCGGCCGCGTCCTGTCTTCCTGTAGAGCGGGGCAACGCCCCGCTGGGGGCATTACCGGGCAAGCCTCGCCGGGCGTTGGCCGGCGCGACAGGGCGGCCGCGGGCGGGGGTGCGGTTTAGCGGGGG
>NZ_JASCOS010000226.1:0-2199 GCF_029959705.1 Stenotrophomonas sp. PS02297
CGACGGCAAGCACAAGGTCAGCCTGGACAAGGTCATCAAGACCATGCGCGACACCGGCCGCGACATGCAGGACAAGTACAAGGAAACCAGCCGCGGTGGGCTGGCCGTCAACGTCATCGAATGCTGAGCGTTCCCCCGTCATCGACACCCGCGAAGGAAACCCCATGAATCCAACGACCCGGCCGGCACGCCCGGTGCGCTCCCTGCTCCTGCTGGCGCTGCTCGCCACCGGCATCGCCCCCGCCTACGCGCAACAGGACGGCGACCATGTCGCGCTGCTGGAACAGGTCGCGCAGCTGCGCGCGCAGCAGGCGCAGCTGGCGCGGATGCAGCAGGACAACGAGGCCGCGCTGCGCGCGCTGGAAGCCCGCCTCGGCGCACCCGTCGCACCCACCGGGACCACGCCGGCCGCCGTCGCCGCCCTCCCGCCGCCTGCGGCGCAGGCCGCACCGGCTCCCGACGCCCCGTCGCGGCTGAAGGTCAGCGGCGACCTGCGCGTGCGCTCGCAATTCGACAACGCCAACGGCAACGCGCGCGACCGCACCAGCGGCCAGGTGCGCGGCCGCATGGCCGCCGCGTTCGCGGTGAACGACCGCATCAGCATCGGCGCGCGCCTGGTCACCGGCAATCCGGACGATCCGCGCAGCACCGACGTGCAGTTGTCCAACTGGGACGACGACCTGGAAGTGAGCCTGGACCAGGCATGGCTGAAGCTCACCTTCGGCGAACTCGACCTGCATGCCGGCAAGATCCCGCAGCCGTTCACCCGCACCGAACTGGTATGGGACGGCGACGTCAATCCGCAGGGCCTGTCGGCCAACTGGAAACACGCGCTGGACGGCGGCGGCGCGGTGCGCGCCAACGGCCTGTTCTTCGTCGTCGACGAGCAGGCCACCGGCGGCGACAGCACCATGGCCGGCGCGCAGCTGGGCTACGACAGCCCGGCGCTGGGCGACTGGCGCTTCGACGTCTCGGCCGCGCACTACCGCTACAGCATCGGCAGCACCGTCGGCGCCACCGCCACCGACTGGCGCAGCAACCTGCTGCGGCCCGACGGCAGCTATCTGTCCGGCTTCCACCTCAACGACGTCATCGTCGGCGCCAGCTGGTCCGGCTGGGGCGAGCGCTGGCCGCTGCGCATCGTCGGCGACTACGTGAAGAACAGTGCCGCGCGCACCGATGCCGACAGCGGCTACGGCCTGGACCTGCTGCTCGGCCGCGCGCAGCAGCCTGGCGACTGGCGCGTCAGCTACGGCCATGCGATGGCGGAAGTGGACGCGGTGTTGACCGCGTTCTCGCACGACAACATCAGCCTGGGCAGCAACTACCGCATGCATGCCTTCGGCGTGGACTACGTGCCGTGGCCGAAGACCACGCTCAGCGCGCTGTGGTACCGCTACCGGCCGCTGTCGGGGCAGTACGCCGGCAGCGCCGATCCGGGCGATTGGCTCAACCGCTTCCGCGTGGCGCTGATGGTCGGCTTCTGACCCGGTCACCGGCCGACCGTAGGAGCGGCTTCAGCCGCGATGAGGCTTTACCGGGAAGGCCCCCTCCGCGGCTGAAGCCGCTCCTACGGAAAGCGCCGTGGGATTCCGAGGGGTGACTGCTGTGTTCCCCGACACAACGCGGCCGGTCACCGCGCGATGTTGCAGGACATGCCCACGTCACCCACGCCACCCGGTCACCATGCCTTGCGCAAGGGAAGGCACGGCCGGTCAGGTGGCCTGTATCTGCTGACCACCACCACTCACGAGCGGCGGCCCCTGTTCGCCCACTGGCTCTGCGCCCGTGTTGCCGCCGCTTCGCTGGCAAAACCGGAAAGCTGGCCCGGGGCGGCGCTGTTGTGCTGGGTTTTGATGCCCGACCACCGGCACGGCCTGGTCCGACTGCAGGACAACGGCAACCTCGGCGCTGCGATGCGCCACGCCAAAGGACACTCGGCGCGGGCGGTCAACCTCGCCCTGGAACGCAGCGGACCGGTGTGGTCGCGTGCATTCCACGACCATGCCTTGCGTGCGGACGAGGATGTCCTGCGTTGCGCACGCTATGTGATCGCCAATCCCCTGCGTGCTGGGCTGGTAGAACGCATTGGCGACTACCCCTATTGGGATGCGGCATGGCTCGAGCACGCCGCAATCCTGCAGGAGCGGCTTCAGCCGCGATGGGGCTTTGCCGGTAGAGCCCTTCGCGGCTGAAGCC
>NZ_JASCOS010000227.1:0-2168 GCF_029959705.1 Stenotrophomonas sp. PS02297
CCGCGAGGGCGGATGTGTTCGAATACATCGAGCGGTTCCACAACCCGAGGATGCGACGAAGGGTCGCCAGGCAAGACCAGAAGTTCTCAGCCCTTTTACAACCGTCCGTGATTTCGGGGTAGAACCCACGCCGGACAGATAGTACGAGTACATGTTCGAGTTTGGTTTGGCGGCCTTCAGCACTTTGGAAGGCCCGAGCCCTGGCGTCGTCACGGTAGGTGTCGCGCTCGCGACCGAATGCGCTATTGGCTCCAGCACGCCTTGACGGATGGGCTGGTGATCAAAATCGATTGACGGGCGACCATCTGCCCTCATCCGTCGAAATAGAGCGCCTGCGCTGAAAATGTGCAGAGCAATAGGTTGGTGCTCAATGAGCTTCTGTACCTGCCACTCATCGAGCTGCAGGAAACTGGGTTCGCCATAATGGCGAATAGAAGAAGGAGCGGCACCTTGCTCGGGACAAACACGGTGAGCGAATAGGTGCCCAGGCTCTTTGAAGTGACAGCGAAACCCCTCCGGAACATGGACGTAGAATCTCCCACCGATTTCGGTCAGCCTGAGCATGAAGTCAACGGGATCCTCTCCTTCAAGCATGCGGCTCATCGGCTTGACGCGGACGGGGAGTGGCTCAGTTGTCATGAGTCGTGGTGTTCTTCTTGAGCTCATTCTTGGCTGACAGAACAAAGTCGGCCCATGCTTGCATCATCGGACGACGTTGCTCCAAAAGGTCAGTACGGTGGTAGGCCGCCTCGACCTTGTCCTTGACGGCGTGTGCCAAGGCGCGCTCCGCTAGGTCGCGTGCGTAGCCCCGTTCGCTGCACCAGTCCCGGAAGCTCGAGCGGAATCCGTGCACGGTCGCCACGCGCCCAGGTGTGTCGCTGGGTGCATTCACCCTGCGTAGCAAAGCGGTCAGCGTCATATCGGACATCACGGACCGAGCCTGTACGGATGGAAAGACGAGCTCGTCGTGTTGACCTGCGTGGCGTTTGAGGATCTCGATGGCTGGCAGCGACAAGGGCACCCGATGAATTACCTTGGACTTCATTCGTGCAGCTGGAATGGTCCACAGCTTCGTACGAAGGTTCACCTCACTCCATGCCATCCCTCGCACCTCGCCAGAACGGCTGGCGTTCAGGACCAGGAACAACAGAGCGTTGCGCGTCACCTCGAGCTCGCCCGCACCGACGAGTTCCGCCTTCACGAAGGACGGAACCGTAGCCCAAGGCATGGCCGGCTGGTGCTCCTGACGAACGGCTTTGCCAGGCTGCAGCGGAAGTAGGTGGGTGACCACGTCGACCGGGTTCGCCCCATTAAAGCCGTGCGCCCATCCCCATGCCATCACGGCGTGGAGGCGCTGCTTCACCCGAGTCGCCGTTTCCGCCTTCTCCAGCCAACAGGGCGCAGGACGTCCGCGATATGCCGAGGCTGGATTAGATCGATTGGAAGAGAACCAACAGTCGGGAACGCGTACTCGGTCAGCGTGTTGAGCCATTGCTGAGCGTGCTTGGCGTTCTTCCACCCGGGCGTTAGTTCGCGGTGGAGCTGCGCCGCAGCTTCCTGGAACGTCGGCGTCTTAGGCTTGGCATCCTCCGCAGCTTTGGTTTCCAGCGGGTCGCTTCCTGCCGCGATTTGTTCCCGCATCTCCCGGGCGAGCTTGCCCGCCAGGGCGATGCCAACCTGGGGGTAGCTGCCCAGGCCCGCGTTCCGGCGCTTGCCTGTCACTGGACTGACAAAGCGCAGGACCCATTTGCCGCGCCCCCTATGCGTGGCCGATGGGATCAGCGTGAGTCCAGTTACCCCGCCGTGAGCCACCGCCTGGCCACCAGGCCCCAAACTTCGGGCCTTAGCATCGGTGATCAGGGGCATCCCTCACCTCGAACTCCTGTCTTCTGGTATGCCATCCAGTATGCCATTTAACGTTTGCTGCCCTTGGGGTTCGTTGGGATCAGTTGGCGGCCAGGAGTGGCTAAGCCACTGAGCCCTGTGCTAAAATTTTTTGGCGTTGGGTTTGACTGCGTCCCATTGGGTAGCGTCGCGGCAGTCCCTCTCTCCGCCAGATTCACGATTCCGGTTTCCGCCCGGAACAGAGAAACCCGGGCCCCGCGCTGGGCGGCCCCCGGCGATGGTGGGCCCCGCGGGCCCCCGCGCCCGGAGGGGTGTGTGGTTTA
>NZ_JASCOS010000228.1:0-2152 GCF_029959705.1 Stenotrophomonas sp. PS02297
CGGGGGCGCCCCGGGCGCGGGCGGCCCCCCCCCCCCCGCCCTGGCCGCCGGGCCCGGCCCGCGCGGCCGTCGCCGAAGCACTCGATTCGGACTGGCAGGAATTCTGATCCATCCCCACAGCAACCCCGGCATATGCCGGGGTTCTGCTGTCGGCCCTCCGCCGTGGCGAGCCGCACTTCCAGACTGAGCCCGCCGCCGCTTCCGGCCCCCGCAGCTCAACTTGCGGGATTCCTGGCCGATATCCAGCAGTGAAGTCCCGTCTCCGTGCCCGACGTCGCGGCGGCCATTCCCCCAAATCACCCATCGCGCATGAATATTCTCCGTACCTGGTCGAGCTTCATTTCCAACATCTCCGTGCGCGGCAAGCTCAACCTGCTCACGGTCATCATCGCGATCGGCGTGGTCGCGCTGGCGGTGGTCGCGGCCCGCATGCAGTACCTGGACCTCTACGAGACCCGCAAGGTCTCGCTGCAGAGCGACGTCGAACTGACCTACGGCGTGCTGGACCATTACGCCGAACGCGTCGCCGACGGTAGCCTCCCGCTGGAACGCGCGCAGGCCGAAGCCATCGCCGCGCTGGAAGCCATGCGCGCCAAGGGCGAATCCAGTTACTTCAACATCTACAGCACCGACTACGTCATGCTGATGCACCCGTTCCGCAAGGAGCTGGTCGGCAAGGACATGAAGGACTTCCGCAGCGAGGACGGCGTGCCGCTGTACCGCGACCAGGTCGAGGCCGCGAAGAACGGCGGCGGCTACGTCGCTTACGAATGGGTCAAGCCCGGGAAGAAGAAACCGGTTCCCAAGCTCGCTTACGCGGGCATGTACAAGCCCTGGAACTGGGTGATCTCCACTGGCGTCTACATGGACGACGTGCAGACCCAGGCGCTGCGCTTCACCGGCATCATGACCGTCGCCGGCGGCGTGCTGGTGCTGCTGGTGTTCGCGCTGAGCTGGGTGATCGGCAGCCGCATCGTGCTGCCGCTGCGCAAGGCCACCGCCGTCGCCGACGCCATCGCCAACGGCCGCCTGGACAACACCATCGTCCAGACCTCGCACGATGAAGCCGGCCAGCTGCTGGGCAGCATGCAGCGCATGCAGGTGCAGCTGCAGGCGGTGATCGCCGCGCAGCGCGAGATGGAGCGCCAGCATGACGCCGGCATCATCAGCTACCGCATGGACAAGGGCGCGTTCCCCGGCGACTACGGGGTGATGGTCGACGGCACCAACCAGCTGGTGGGCAACCACATCGGCGTGAAGATGCAGGTGATCGAACTGGCGCAGCGCTATGCCGTGGGCGACCTCAGCCGCGACATGCCGCAGCTGCCCGGCGAGAAGGCCGAGATCACCGAGACCATGGCCACCATCAAGCGCAACCTCACCGCGATCAGCGCCGAGATCCGCCGCCTGAGCGGCGCCGCGGCCGCCGGCGACTTCAGCCAGCGCGGCGACGAGGAGCGCTTCCAGTACGACTTCCGGCAGATGGTGCACAACCTCAACGCGATGATGGAGGTCACCGACGGCAGCCTGGCCGAGACCTCCAGCCTGCTTCAGGCCATCGCCCGCGGCGATCTCACCGCACGCATGCACGGCGATTTCCACGGCGTGTTCGCCAGGATGCGCGACGACGCCAACGCCACCGTCGCCCAGCTGACCTCCATCGTCGGCCGCATCCAGCAGGCCGCCGGCAGCATCAACCTGGCCGCCTCGGAAATCGCCACCGGCAACAACGACCTGTCGCGCCGCACCGAGCAGCAGGCCGCCAACCTGGAGGAAACCGCCGCCTCGATGGAGGAACTGACCTCCACCGTGCGCCAGAACGCCGAGCACGCCCGCCAGGCCAACCAGCTGGCGCAGGGCGCGGCCGGCGTCGCCTCGCAGGGCGGACAGGTCGTGGGCCTGGTGGTCACCACCATGGCCGACATCGAGGCTTCGTCGAAGAAGATCGCCGACATCATCAGCGTCATCGACGGCATCGCCTTCCAGACCAACATCCTGGCCCTGAACGCGGCAGTGGAAGCCGCACGCGCCGGCGAGCAGGGCCGCGGCTTCGCCGTGGTCGCCAGCGAGGTGCGTACGCTGGCGCAGCGCTCGGCCGGTGCCGCCAAGGAGATCAAGGAACTGATCGAGACCTCGGTCGACAAGGTGTCCG
>NZ_JASCOS010000229.1:0-2097 GCF_029959705.1 Stenotrophomonas sp. PS02297
GGCTTCAGCCGCGAAAGGGCTCTCCCGGCAAAGCCCCATCGCGGCTGAAGCCGCTCCTGCCGGAAGCGGGGCGGGGTTCACCGCATCCATGACCATTGGCCGGCTCGGGGGCACCCCATGCTGGCTAGACTCGGGCCTTTGTCGTGAGTGGCCACGGGCCGGGGAAAGAGATGATCAAGCGGTGCTTGCTGGTGTTGGGCATGGGGCTGGCGTTCGCCGGCAATGCGGCCGCGGCCGAGCAGGTGGACCTGGACATGGTGGGCAGGATCCGCCAGGAAGCCTTCCACCGCTCGCAGGTGATGGATACGTTCTCCTACCTCACCGAAAGCATCGGCCCGCGCCTGACCAACTCGCCGGCCATGGCCCGGGCCAACGACTGGACCCGGCAGAAGTTCGGCGAATGGGGCCTGGTCGACGCGCATGACGAGGCCTTCGACGGCTTCGGCCGCGGCTGGGAATTCGATTCGGCCAGCGTGGAGATGCTGGAGCCGCGCGTGACCCAGCTGTACGCGCTGCCCAAGGCGTGGACGCCCGGCACCAAGGGCACCGTGGAAGGCGAGGTGATCAAGGTCGAGATCAAGAAGCTGGCCGACCTGGAGAAGTACAAGGGCAAGCTGCGCGGCAAGATCCTGCTGCTGGGCGATGCGCGCGAGTACAAGCGCGGCACCGAGCCGGATTCGCACCGCCACGACGCCACCTCGCTGGAAGGGCTGCAGGAATTCACCATTCCCAAGTCCATGGACAAGGACCGCGCCAAGCGGCTCAAGGAGTACGCCGAGCGCCAGGAACTGGCCCGCGCCACCAACGCGTTCCTCGCCGAAGAGGGCGCGCTGGCGGCCATCAGCATCAGCGGCTGGGACAACGGCATCATTCGCGTCGGCGGCGGCGGTTCGCGCAAGGCCGGCGAGCCGGTGGGCATTCCCGAGCTGGCGATGATCGCCGAGCACTACAACCAGCTGGCGCGCGCGCTGGAGCGCAAGCAGCCGGTGAAGCTGCGGGTCAATGTCGATGCGCGCTTCACCGACGAGACCGACCAGCCGGGCCACAACACGGTCGCCGAGATCCGCGGCAGCAGCAAGGCCGACGAGATCGTGATGCTGGGCGCGCACATGGATTCCTGGCACACCGGCACCGGCGCGGCCGACAACGCCGCCGGCGTGGCGGTGATGATGGAGGCCATGCGCATCCTCAAGGCGGTGGGCGCCAAGCCCAGGCGGACCATCCGCGTGGCGCTGTGGAGCGGCGAGGAGCAGGGCCTGATCGGCTCGCAGGCGTACGTGGCAAAGCACTTCGCGCACTATCCCGAACCCACCGACCCGGCGCAGAAGGCGTTGCCGGCCTCGCTGCGCGAGCCGACCGGCCCGCTGCGGAAGCTGCGCGACTACGAGAAGTTCTCCGTGTACTTCAACATGGACAATGGCTCGGGCCGCTTCCGCGGCATCTACGCGCAGGAGAACATCGCCGCGATGCCGATCTTCGAGGCGTGGCTGAAGCCGTTCAACGACGTCGGCGCCACCAGCGTGGTCACCCGCAACACCGGCAGCACCGACCACATCAGCTTCGACCGCGTCGGCCTGCCGGGCTTCCAGTTCATCCAGGACCGGCTGGACTATTTCAGCAACGTCCACCACAGCAACCTGGACACCTGGGACCATGCCGAGGCGGAAGACCTGAAGCAGGCCGCGGCGATCGTCGCCTCGTTCGTCTACAACGCCGCGATGCGCGAGGAGAAGATGCCGCGCAAGCCGCTGCTGGAAGACTGAGCGCGCTGCAACAGGGAAACGACGAAGGGCCGCATTGCGGCCCTTCGTCGTTCTGTTCCGCAGTGGCGACCGGCTGCTGGCCGGGCAGGGGTTTTACTGCGGTATGGAAGACGCTGCCGACCAGCGACATCCGCCACGGCCCGCATCTGCGCGCAGGAGCGGGCCGCGCCGGTGATCGTTGTTCTGTGCAGGGCATCCGTTGGCAGTGCCGGCTCTCCCGCTCGTGCCACAACCCGGTAGTGCCGGCCGCTGGCCCGCAACCGCGATGGCAATGATCCCGAGGCTGCCGGCCACCCCCCCGCCCCAACCCGCGGCGGGGGGGGATAAACAAAAA